>DATDGA010000096.1:0-4293 GCA_036522335.1 Burkholderiales bacterium | reverse complement strand
TGCCCGTCGATAAAGCATCATTGTCCAACCCCTTTCGGTGTCTGCCGCTTCGATATCACCCTTGTGTGCTTCAGGGCATGAAGCGGTAAACGCGGGGGCAGGGCTCACGGGGTTAAGGCGACGAACCTACTCCCCCTTGATATGGGCCCCTCTCGCGATCTTCGTGAATGTCGCCACGTCGTCGCGGATCAACTTGTCGAATCCTTCCGGCGTGGTCGGCTGCGGCTGCAGGCCGATCGGGGTCCAGCGCTGTTTGGCATCGGGGTCGGTGAGGATGCGCACGATTTCGCGGTTGAGTTTCGTGACGATAGTTCGCGGGACGGAGGATGAAGTGAGGAGCCCGAACCACAGGATCGATTCGTAGCCCGGCACGCCGGCCTCCGCGACGGTCGGCACTTCGGGCAGGAGCGGGTCGCGCTCGGCCGAGGAAACGCCCAGGCCCGCGAGCTTGCCCTCCTTCACCTGGCTCACCGCGTTCGCGATGGGCGCCATGAAGAACTGCACGCGTCCGGTCATCGTCTCCGTGAGCGCCTCGGGGATGCCTTTGAAGGGGACGTGCACGACGTCGATCGCCGCCATCGCCTTGAACATCTCTCCGGCAAAGTGCGTGCCGCTGCCCACACCCGCGGAGGAAAAGTTGAGGCTGCCGGGCTTCGCGCGCGCCGCCGCGATCAGGTCCTTCACCGACTTGATGCCGAGCGCGGGCGAGACGACGAGAACGTACTTCGAAACCGCGGTGAGCGTAATGCCCGAAAGATCGCGGAACGTGTCGTAGGTCAGGTTCGAATAGAGGATGGGCGCGATGGCGTGCGCGGAGGAAACCGAGAGCAGCGTCGTGCCGTCAGGCGCTGCGCGCGCGACCGTGCCGGCGGCGACCGTGCCGCCCGCGCCCGGGCGGTTGTCGACGATCACCTGCTGCTTCCAGGCCTCGCCCAGCTTCAGCGCGATGTAGCGCGCCGTGATGTCCGGTCCGCCACCCGGGGTGAAGCCGACGAGGATGTGAATGGGCTTCGCGGGGTAATCGGCCGGCTCCTGCGCGCGGGCCGGCTGTATGCAAAGCGCGGCGGCGAGCAGCAGCCCGGTTAATACGGACCCTTTCACTATTCCTCCCATGGAGCGAGGCACTGCGAGTCTACACCGCGTCCGCCGCAGAAGTGACCTCGGCTATCGCAGCTCTAGCGGCACGCCTTGATGAAGCCGCTGATCTCCCCCGGCGCGGCGAAGATCACGGATACGCGGTCGCCTTGCATTCCCGCCCCGACGACCACCGGTTTTCCGGGGAGCGGCCCGTCTTTGCTCGAATCGGTTTTCAGCCGCACATTGAATTCCCAAACCTTGTCGGCGGTTCCCGCCGCCGTCTTGATGGTGTAGCTGTCCCGGCAGTATTCGATGGAACTCACTTGCGCTTCGGGAGGCGCCTGCTTGAGGTTGGGTTTGCCCTTGCTCATCATCATGCCGCCCCTGCCCGCTTCCACTTTCGGGGCCTTGCCTTGCGAGGCGGCCTGCAGGAATGCCGCGACGTCCTGGCGTGCCTGCTTCTCGCGCAGACCGGGGAAAGTCATCCCCGAACCCGGAATGAATTTTTCGGGGCTCGCGAGCCACTGTTCGAGGCTCGCATCGTTCCAGATGATGTTCGAGCGCCTGAGGGCCTCGGAATATCTTTCGAAGCCGCGGACGGTGGCAGCCTTTTGATTCCATACATCCGCGAGGCTCGGTCCGGTCATGTGCTCGCCCGGCTTGATCGAGTGGCATGCGGCGCAAGCCTGGAATACGCGGGCGCCGCGCGCGGCATCGCCGGCGGCTTGCGCACAGGTGGCCGTGATGACGAGCGACGCGGTTATTGCAATGAGGTAGAGCGCTTTCATTTGCCTTGTCTCCTGGTTTGCTCGAGCATTTCATTGCGCAACTTGACGACCTCGGACGGCCAGCGGCTCTCGATGAACGCAAGCACGGCGCGGATATCCGAGTCCGTGAGCACGCTGCCGAACGCCGGCATGTCGCTCTCGTAGCCTTTCGGCGCATAGGGAGGCACCAAACCGTGCTTGGTGATGCCGAAGAGGACTTCATCGGGGTGGTGCCAGGTGTGCCCCGATTCATCGTGAGGCGGCGCAGGCATGCGGCCGTTGGGCAGCCGGATGCGCCAGTCGGGCTGTCCCTGAAGCCGCGCTCCATGACAGGAAGCGCAGTGGTTCGCATAGACAGCTCGCCCGCGTTCCACCTGCGCTGCGTCGCGAGAATCGATCGGCGCGGGCGTCTGCGCCTTGTCGAGCTCCGTCCTGCCGTAATACGCGACGGCGACGGCGGCCAGGATGAAGGCGACCAGTCCCGCCACGGCGAGGCGGTTTGCACGGGATGCATCCATAGGTTTTCGTAAGATGTCGGTTGCGCACGAACACCGTCGCGGCAAAAGACCACGCCGCGACGAGCGGGAAATTCGGTGAATCAGCGGCCGGGAGCCGCCGCAAGACGTTCTAAGTTCGCAGAGTGCAGAACAGGATAGCAACGCCGGGCGGCCCGATCCCCTGCGTTTGCGACAGGGAGCGGGAAAAAGAATGTTCGCTGGAAACGCGCGCTCGGAATGCCGGCCTCGACGCTGCGACGAAACTCGGACTTACTGAAGCCGCACGCAATCCCACCGATATGTCGCACGAAGAAAGAAACGCGCATGCGTGTGGGTTGATGTCCATGTCCGGACAGCAGTCCGGCATATTTCCTGTGTCCGTCGATGCGGAGCCCGCCGGCGAGCTTCCCATCTCCATTCGGCCGGCCGCGGCGGAACCGGCAATCGGAAATGCGAGAGCGATGAGAAATAAAAGACAGCCGAGGCGGCGGAATCGAACAGCGGGTCGGATGGCCATGGTGCTTATGACTTTATCAGCAAAATGAAGTCAGTGCCGCGCGGTCATCAGCGCGAGCAGCATCGCGACCACCGCCAGCGCCATCACCCCGGTGGCGAGCCAGCCGAGATTCTTCAAGCGCCGCCTCACGATGAAGCGCCCCATGATCTCAGGGCGCGCCGCCATCAGCATCATCACCGCCATGATGGGCACCGAGATCGCGCCGTTGATCACCGCGCTCCAGATGAGCGCCTTGACCGGATCGATCCCGGTGAAGTTGAGCGCGACGCTGATCGTCGTCGCGACGATGAGGATGCCGTAGAAGCCGCGCGCTTCCATGAGCCTCAGACCGAGGCCGATCGGCCAGCGGAAGGATTCTGCGACGGCGTACGCCGCCGACCCGGCGAGCACCGGCACCGCGAGCATGCCGGTGCCGACGATGCCCGCCGCGAACAGCAGGAACGCGAACTCGCCCCCGATCGGGCGCAGCGCTTCGGCCGCCTGCGCCGAGGTCTGGATGTCGGTGATGCCGTGCGCGTGCAGGGTCACCGCGGTGGTCAGCATGATGAAGAAAGCCACCAGGTTGGAGAAAGTCATTCCGATGTAGGTATCGATCTTGATCCGTCGAAGGTGGGCCACGGCCTGCTCGGGCGCTTCGCGCAGCGGCTCCTCGCCGTCGTTCGCGCGCTGCTCTTCAACTTCCTGCGAGGCCTGCCAGAAGAAAAGATACGGACTGATTGTCGTGCCGAACACCGCCACGAGCATGAGCAGATAGTCCGCGCGCAGCTTCACGTCTGGAAGGAGCGTGTGCAGGCCGGCTTCGAGCCACGGCACCTGTACCACGAACACCGTGGCGACGTAAGCGAAAAGCGCGAGCGTCATCCATTTCAGGACCGGCGCGTACCGCGGAAACGGTATGAAGACCTGCAGGCCGAGCGACACCAAGGCGAAGGCGACGATGTACAGGCCCGTCGAGCCTCCGATGAGCAACTGCAGCGCCGCCGCCATCGCGCCGAGATCCGCGGCCATGTTGATCGTGTTGGCGATGAGCAGGAGCGAGATGACGGCGTACAGCAGCGGCTTCGGATAGTGCTGCCGGATGTTGGCGGCAAGGCCGTGCCCGGTCACCCGGCCGATTCGCGCGCTCACGATCTGGATGCCGATCATGAGCGGCAGGGTGAACAACACCGACCACAGCATCCCGTAGCCGAACTGCGCGCCCGCCTGCGAATAGCTCGCGATGCCGCTCGGATCGTCGTCGGCGGCGCCGGCGATCAGGCCCGGCCCGAGCTGCTTCAGCAGCGGCAGTCGGGCCGCCGGCGTTTCCGGCGCAGAAGCAGCTGGGAGTTCTTCGTCTTTTGAGATCATGGCTGCCGTCGTGCGGCGGTGTGCTCTACGGCAGTGTACAGAAAGAATCCTGACACTTGGGAGCGTTCTCGCGCTGGAGTTCACACTC
>DATDGA010000095.1:0-29230 GCA_036522335.1 Burkholderiales bacterium | reverse complement strand
CCAGGCGATGCAGGAGGCGGTCCCGCAGGGCCGGGGCGCAATGGCGGCGATCCTGGGTCTCGACGAAGCGGAGGTCACCACAGCTTGCGCGCAGGCCGCTCAAGGTGAGATCTGCGAAGCTGTGAATTTCAATGGTCCGGGGCAGGTAGTTATCGCTGGACACGCCGGCGCCGTGCAGCGGGGAATGGATGCAGCCAAGGCGCGCGGCGCGAAACGCGCGATCTTGCTCCCGGTGAGTGCGCCGTTTCACTCTTCGCTGATGGCTCCCGCGGCGGCACGGCTGCGCGAAACCCTTGCGCAAATCACGGTCCATGCTCCGCGTGTTCCGATCATCCACAACGTCGATGTGAAGAGCCACGCCGAAGCCGAGGCGATCAGGAAGGCACTGGTGGCGCAGGCCGACCATCCCGTGCGCTGGGTGGAGTGTGTGAGGGAGATGGCGGCACGAGGCGTCACGCACGTTTTTGAATGCGGCCCCGGAAAGGTACTCGCACCGCTTGTCAGGCGCACTGCCGATGGACTCACCGGCATCGCGCTTGCCGACCGCGCAGGGCTCGACAACGGCACGCAACTTTCGAGGGGCGGGTAATGGAGCTCAAGGGCCAGATTGCATTAGTGACCGGTGCGTCGCGCGGAATCGGCAGGGCGATCGCCTTGGCGCTCGGCAGCCGGGGCGCGACCGTCGTGGGTACGGCTACAACCGACGCCGGATCTCAGACGATCACCGACTATCTCCTCAGGGCGCAGGTTCAAGGAAGGGGCGCGCAACTCGATGTCCGCGATGCGGCGAGCATCGAGGCTCTCGTCGCCCGGATAGAGAAGGAATACGGCACCGTATCGGTTCTTGTCAACAACGCCGGCATCGCGCAGGATAACCTTGCCGTGCGGATGAAGGAGACCGAGTGGGACGCCGTCATCGACACCAACCTCAAATCGGTGTTCCAGCTCTCCAAAGCCGTGTTGCGCGGAATGATGAAAGCGCGCTCCGGCCGGATCATAAACATCACCTCCGTCGTCGGCTCAAGCGGAAATGCAGGCCAGGTCAACTATGCCGCTGCGAAAGCCGGTATCGCGGGAATGACGCGGTCGCTCGCACGGGAGATCGGAAGCCGCGGGATCACCGTCAACTGCGTCGCCCCCGGATTTATCGACACCGACATGACCCGCGGGCTCGCTGACGCGCAGCGCGCGGTCTTGATTCAGCAAATTCCGGTGGGGCGCCTTGGCAAACCGGAAGATGTGGCGGCGGCCGTGGCCTTTCTCGCCTCGCCGCAGGCTGTGTATGTGACCGGTGCTACGCTCCACGTCAACGGCGGCATGTACATGATCTGACCGGATTTCCGGGAAGATCGGCGATTCTGCTACAATTCGCACCTCTTGAATTTCGACTTCGGCAAGGGGAAGGAGCCCGCAATGGAGAACGTTGAACAGCGCGTCAAGAAAATAGTCGCGGAGCAACTCGGCGTAAACGAAGCGGAGATCAAGAACCAGTCCTCGTTTGTCGACGATCTCGGCGCCGATTCGCTCGACACGGTCGAGCTCGTGATGGCACTCGAGGAGGAGTTCGAGACGGAGATTCCGGATGAAGAAGCGGAAAAGATCACCACGGTTCAGCAGGCCATCGACTACGTCAGCGCCCACGCCAAGAAAACCTGATTTTCTCCCACGGCCGGAGTCCATTTGAGCCGTCGTCGTGTTGTCGTTACCGGACTAGGAATCGTCTGCCCGATCGGCAACACCGTTGCCGAAACCTGGTCGGGCATCCTTGCCGGAAAGTCCGGCATCCAGCGCATCACTCAATTCGACGCGAGCCCGCTTTCCAGCCGGATTGCGGGCGAAGTGAAGAATTTCGACGCCGGCGCGTACCTGTCGCCCAAAGAGGCGCGGCGCATGGACCGTTTCATCCATCTCGGCCTCGCTGCCGGGATCCAGGCGATCAAGGATTCTGAAATCCGGGTGACCGACTCCAATGCCGCGCGCATTGGAGTAAACATCGGCTCGGGCATCGGCGGTCTGCCGATGATCGAAGAGACGCACAACGATGTGCTGAAAGGCGGCCCGCGCAAGATTTCGCCTTTCTTCATCCCCAGCACGATCATCAACATGATCTCGGGAAATCTGTCGATCATGCACGGTCTAAAGGGGCCGAATCTGGCGATGGTAACGGCTTGCACGACCTCCGCGCACTGCATCGGTGAATCCGGGCGTCTTATCGAATACGGTGACTGCGATGTAATGGTCGCAGGCGGCGCAGAGTCGACGATCACGCTGCTCACGGTAGGCGGCTTCGCTGCGGCGCGCGCGCTGTCGACGCGCAATGACGATCCCGTCACCGCGAGCCGCCCCTGGGACAGGGATCGCGACGGATTCGTCCTGGGAGAGGGGGCGGGGGTGATGGTGCTCGAGGAATTCGAGCATGCAAAGCGGCGCGGCGCGAAGGTTTACGCCGAGCTTGCCGGCTACGGGATGAGCGGCGACGCCTACCACATGACCGCGCCTCAGGAGGACGGGGAGGGGGCGGCTCGCTGCATGGAGAACGCCTTGCGCAATGCCGGACTCAATCGCGGGGACATCGACTACATCAACGCTCATGGAACTTCGACCCCATTGGGCGACCTCGCCGAAACCATAGCGGTCAAACGCTGCTTCGGCGATCACGCAAGGAAGCTTGCCGTCAGTTCGACCAAGTCGATGACCGGGCACCTGCTGGGCGCGGCCGGGGGCGTGGAAGCGATTTTCTCGGTACTTGCCATTCGCGACCAGATCGCGCCTCCGACCGCGAACTTGTTCAACCAGGATCCGGCTTGCGATCTCGATTACGTCCCGAACACGGCGCGGAGCATGACCGTGCGAGCGGCCCTATCGAACTCCTTCGGCTTCGGCGGCACCAACGGCACCCTGATTTTCAAACGCATTTGATCCCGAATTTCTTGCCGCGGTGCCCGGATGCTCTCGCCGTACCCGCAAGAGGTGAAGATGAGGTTTCATGTCTGCCGCGCCCACATTGCGGTTCGATCTCAAGCCCTCGATCAGGCTTGCGGGAGTACTCCTCCTGGCCCACGTCCTTGCTCTTGCTGCCCTCTGGGTGAGTCTCGCGGGGTGGGCGCGGTATTTGGCGGCTTGCGGCATTCTCCTGTCGGCGGCTGCCTGCCTCGCCGCCGCTTTGCACCGCTCCTCCCGCACCGCAGTCTCGCTTGAGTTGCACGCGGACGGGCGGGCGTCCTGGCGGGACCGAAGCGGTGGGTGGCACGAAGGCAGGCTCGCCGGCGACCATTTTGTTTCGGCCGCACTGGTAGTGTTGGGGCTGGTCCAGCCGGAAGGGGACCGCAAGTCTCTGGTGCTGATGGCCGACTCGGCATCCCCCGAGGACTTTCGGCGCCTGCGAGTATGGCTGCGCTGGCGCGCCGATCCGGGGCCCGGAGGGCGCGCAGGTCCATCGGAATGACCCCACCTCGATCTGAACTATTCTTCAGGCGGTAGGTCTCTAGCATCAAGGTGCCGAGGCTGTTCAAGCACTGCGGTATACTGCCCGCCGCCTGTGGACAACTTCGAACAAAAGCACGACACCGCTTCGTCAGGGAAGGCGGCGGATGGATGAGCGGGATCTCGACCGGCAGCTGGTCGAGCGGGCCCAGCGAGGCGACAAGCATGCCTTCGAGTTGCTGGTGTCGAAGTACCAGCGCAAGCTTGCACGGTTGCTGGCCCGGTTTGTTCGGGACCCAGTCGAGGTCGAGGATGTCGCACAGGAGGCATTCATCAAGGCATACCGCGCGCTGCCTTCGTTCCGGGGCGACAGCGCGTTCTATACGTGGCTTTACCGCATCGGCATCAATACGGCCAAGAATTACCTGGTGGCGAAGGGACGGCGCGCTCCGACGACGACCGAGTTCAATTCCGAGGACGCCGAAAGTTTCGAGGATGGCGAGCAATTGCGCGATATCAATACGCCCGAGAGCATGATGATGTCCAAGGAAATTGCGCAGACGGTAAATAGCACGATGGAACAGCTGCCCGAGGAACTGCGCAACGCCATCACGCTGAGAGAGCTCGAAGGTCTGAGTTACGAAGACATAGCCGCGATCATGAATTGCCCGATCGGCACCGTCCGCTCGAGGATATTTCGTGCACGTGAGGCAATCGCCGAACAGCTGCGACCTCTGCTGGAGACGCGCAAGGACAAGAGGTGGTGATCATGAAAGAAAAACTATCGGCGCTGATTGACGGCGAGTTTCAGGGCGATGATCTTCACTCGCATCTCGGTCGGCTTCGAACCGACTCGGACCTTATGGGCGCCTGGGATACGTATCACCTGATAGGCGACGCACTCAGGGGTCACGTTGGGCCCGAGATCGCCGGGCGCGTGGTCGCTCGCCTCAGTGAGGAGCCCACGGTGCTCGCCCCGCGGCTGGAGAGGAGCCCTTCCAGACGTCTTGGCTGGTACGCCATGTCTGCTGCCGCCAGCATAGCCGCAGTGGCTTTCGTCGTGTGGACGGCGACCCCGGGATGGCGCGCCGATCCGCAGTTCGCCGGGAATGCACCTCCGGCCGCGGACGCGGTCCCGGTTGCAACCCTGGCCCCTGGACTGCCGACCAGGGGGGTGGAGAACTACCTGCTGGCCCATCAACCCTATTCCCATACGAGCGCCATGCAAGGTATCGCGACCTACGTTCGCACGGTCGCTGACGGGGGCGAGGCCGCAAGGAAATGACGCTGCCCTCCGCGTCGCATGTTTGGCAATCGGCAAGGATCCTGCCGTTCCTGCTTCCTGTAACCGCGGCGATAGCTCAGACCGACACCTCCGCGCTGCAATGGCTTCAACGCATCTATGCCGCCACCGAAAAACTCAGCTACTCCGGCACGTTCGTATACCAGCAGGGCCAGCAGGTCGAAACTTCCCGTATTACCCACGTCGTCGAGGCTTCGGGACCGCGCGAGCGGCTGGAAGCCCTGGACGGGGTGCCTCGCGAGATAGTCCGCACGGGCGACGAGGTCGTCTGCTACCTGCCGGCGAGCATGACCGTGAAGATCGACAAGCAGCCCGGTCGTCGCCCGTTTCCCGCGATCCTTTCAGAGCAGTTGAAGGACGTGTCGGAGAACTACACCGTCAGGAAAGGCGAGATCGAACGCGTCGCAGGCTACAGTTGCCAGGTCCTCGCGCTTGAGCCCAAAGACCGGATGCGATACGGCCACCGGCTCTGGGCGGATCTCAATACTGGGATGCTCCTGAAGGCCAAGACCTTCGATGAGAAGAATGCCTTGCTCGAGCAGTTCGCGTTCACGGAGCTCAGGGTCGGCGGTCACATCGGCCGCGATCGTTTGAAGTCGCGCTATTTCCGCCAAAGCAAGGATTGGCGCGTGGAGGATTCCGGCGCGACGCGCGCAAATCTGGCCGATGCCGGGTGGACGATCCGTTCCGGGCCCGCGGGTTTTCGCACGGTGGCCGAAATGGTTCGTACCATAGGAGGCACCGGCGGCGTCGGCCACATCGTTCTGTCCGACGGGCTGGCCGCGATCTCGGTATTCATCGAGCCCGCAACGAGCAAGCAGGGACCGCAGCCCGGTCCGGTGCGGCAGGGGGCGATCAACGTCTACGTGCGTCCGATCGGTAACTACTGGGTCACGGTCGTCGGCGAAGCGCCCGCAGAGAGCGTAAGATACGTCGCCAACGCGGTGGAATACCGTAAGTAAGGGCCCCGCTACTCCCCTGGGTCTGTCCGCCTCCCGACAGCCGGAGTCGCGTCGCGGTTTCCGCCAGCACATACACCGAGGATCTTCGCGATGGTGAGAGTACTGTTTGTCTGCCTGCTGCTCGGGTTGCCTTCCGCGCCGTACGCTCAGGGACGCGAGTTGCCGGATTTTACCGAGCTCGCCGAGAAGCAAGGCCCCACGGTAGTCAATATCAGCACGACCCAGGTGCGCGAACGCCGTGCTTCGCCACAAATTCCAAACCTCGAGGAAGACGATCCGCTCTACGATTTCTTCCGGCGCTTCGTCCCACGCCAACCGGGGCCCGGAGGACAAGGCCCGCGCGATTTCGAGAGCCGGTCGCTCGGTTCGGGGTTCATCATCAGCACGGACGGCTACATTCTGACCAACGCTCATGTGGTCGACTCTGCCGATGAGACCACCGTTCGCCTTACCGACAAGCGCGAGTTCAAGGCGCGCGTCATCGGTGCCGACAGGCGCACCGATCTCGCGCTGATCAAGATCGATGCGACCGGATTGCCCGCCGTCAAGATGGGCGATCCGAACCGGCTCAGGGTCGGCGAGTGGGTCGTGGCAATCGGTTCACCCTTCGGCTTTGACAGCACCGTTACTGCGGGCATCGTCAGCGCCAAAGGCCGCAGCCTGCCTCAGGAGAATTTCGTCCCGTTCATTCAAACCGACGTCGCGATCAACCCGGGAAATTCCGGCGGACCCCTGTTCAACATGCGTGGAGAAGTCGTCGGTATCAATTCGCAGATCTACAGCCGCACCGGCGGATTCATGGGGCTGTCGTTTGCCATCCCCATCGACGTGGCCATGGACGTGCAGAGCCAGCTGCGCCAATTCGGCCGTGTCAGCCGCGGACGGATCGGCGTCGGGATCCAGGAAGTTTCGAAGGAACTCGCCGAGTCGTTCGGCCTCGCCCGGCCGGCGGGGGCCCTCGTCAATCTCGTCGAGAAGGGCGGTTCCGCCGAAAAGGCCGGGGTAGAAACAGGTGACATCATTCTCAAGTTCGACGGCAAACCGGTATCGAATTCGAGCGAGTTGCCGCGCATCGTCGGCAGTACCAAGCCCGGAAACAAATCGAGCATGGAAGTGTGGCGCAAGGGCGTGACCCGGGAGATCA
The DNA here is from genome assembly GCA_036522335.1 of Burkholderiales bacterium. Taxonomy (GTDB): domain Bacteria; phylum Pseudomonadota; class Gammaproteobacteria; order Burkholderiales; family SG8-39; genus VBDM01. Next base: position 22,398 of record DATDGA010000095.1, on the reverse strand, counting down.
CTATCACTGTCGGTGAATGGCCCGAGGATCGCGTCGCCACCCGTAGCGAGCGCCGCGGAAAGCCTCCGGAACAGGCCGCCAATCGCCTCGGTTTCGCGGTCGTGGATCTTACTCCGGAGCAGAAGCGCGATTTGAAGCTGGGCGGTGGCGTGGTCGTCGAGGAAGTCCGAAACAATCGGCGCGCCGACGTACGGATGGGAGACGTCATTACCGCAGTGACCAGCAAGGGTCAGACCACCGACGTCAGCTCCACCGAGCAGTTCAATAAATTGCTGGGGCAGCTGGAGCGCAACAGCACTATTACGCTTCACGTGCGGCGGGGCGAGAGCAGTCTGTTTGTCACGGTCAAAGGCGAAGGTGCGCCCGGTTAGCCCGCCGCAGCGCTCCGGGCAGGCGAGCGAAAATCCGCACGAACCCCGGCTGGTTCTGTACAGCCGTTCCAGCTGCCATCTTTGCGACGAAATGATTCTCGCCTTGCGCTTGCAGCTCGGCTCGGATTTTCCGGTCGCGATCGTGGACGTTGACAGCGACCCGGTACTGGAGTTGCGTTACGGCGATCGGGTGCCGCTGCTCATGGATGGCGAGCTCGAGCTTTGCGGCTATCGATACGACCCTTCAAAGCTCGCTCCATACGCCTCTCAAGTACGCTAAAATTCAAAGTCTTGGAATATTGAAAGAGGGGTGCTGAAGGGCACCCTTTTTTGTACGTCGCGATGCAGCACATCCGCAACTTCTCGATCATCGCTCACATCGACCACGGCAAGTCGACGCTCGCCGACCGCTTCATTCAGCGCTGCGGCGGATTGTCCGAGCGCGAAATGTCGGAGCAGGTGCTCGACTCGATGGACCTGGAGCGTGAACGCGGTATTACCATCAAGGCGCAGACCGCCGCGTTGCAATACACTTCGCGCGACGGAAAGACCTACAACTTGAATCTCATCGACACGCCAGGTCACGTCGACTTTTCCTACGAAGTGTCGCGCTCGCTTGCCGCGTGCGAAGGGGCGCTGCTGGTGGTGGACGCAAGCCAGGGAGTGGAAGCGCAGACCGTTGCGAATTGCTACACCGCCATCGAACAGGGCGTCGAGGTCGTGCCAGTGCTCAACAAGATCGACCTGCCCTCGGCCAATCCGGAACGCGCGATACAGGAAATCGAGGACGTCATCGGGATCAAGGCAAGCGATGCCTTGCTTGTGAGCGCCAAGACCGGCGAAGGGGTGGAGGAAGTTCTCGAAGCGGTGATCCAACGCATGCCGCCCCCGAGAGGCGATCCGGCCGCCCCTCTCAAGGCGCTCATCATCGACTCGTGGTTCGACAACTACGTCGGCGTGATCATGCTGGTGCGACTGGTGGATGGAATCATCCGGCCGAAGGACAAGCTGCTGCTGATGTCCACGCAGGCAGTTCACCTGTGCGAGCAGGTCGGCGTGTTCACGCCCAAGTCGCAAGGCCGCGAGCAGCTTTCGGCGGGAGAGGTGGGATTCGTCACGGCCGGAGTGAGGGAACTCCAGCACGCGCGCGTCGGCGACACCATTACCATTGTCAATCGTCCTGCGGCCATGCCGCTGCCAGGCTTCAAGGAGATCAAGCCGCAGGTATTCGCCGGGCTCTATCCGGTCGAGGCGAACGAGTACGAAGCGCTGCGCGACGCGCTGGAGAAGCTGAAGCTCAATGACGCTTCCCTGCACTACGAGCCCGAGACTTCGCAGGCGCTCGGCTTCGGATTCCGCTGCGGTTTCCTCGGACTGCTGCACATGGATATCGTGCAGGAGCGGCTGGAAAGGGAATACGAGATGGCGCTCGTCACGACCGCACCCACGGTGGTGTACGAGGTGCTGCTGCGGGACGGGACGGTCGCGCGCATCGAGAACCCGGCGAAAATGCCGGATCCTTCGAAAATCGAGGAGATTCGCGAGCCGATCATCGAAACGATCATTTTCGTGCCGCAGGAGTACGTCGGGGCGATCATGACGCTGTGCACGCACAAGCGCGGGGTGCAGAAGAACATGCAATATCACGCACGCCAGGTGATGCTGACCTACGAGATGCCGCTCAACGAGGTGGTGATGGATTTCTTCGACAAGCTCAAATCCGCGAGCCGGGGCTATGCGTCGCTCGACTACGAATTCAAGGAGTACCGCGCCGCCGACATGGTGAAGCTCGACATCCTGATCAACGGGGAGCGGGTCGATGCCCTGTCGCTCATGGTGCATCGCGAAAACTCGACCTACCGCGGCCGCGATCTGGTTTCGCGCATGCGCGAACTCATACCACGGCAGATGTTCGACGTCGCGGTTCAGGCGGCGATCGGCTCGCACATCATCGCGCGCGAGACCGTCAAGGCGTTGCGCAAGAACGTTCTGGCCAAGTGCTACGGGGGCGACGTGTCCCGCAAGAGAAAACTGCTGGAGAAGCAAAAAGCGGGAAAGAAGCGCATGAAACAGGTAGGCACGGTGGAGATTCCCCAGGAGGCGTTCCTCGCCATACTTCAAGTCGAGAGCAAATGAACACATGAATTTCGCCCTGATACTTTTTGTTCTGCTGGTCGTTACGGGGGCGTTCGCACTGGCCGATGCCGCCTATTTCGCCAAGCATCGCCGCAAGGACGACAAGGAACCCTGGTGGATCGAATATCCGAAGAGCTTCTTTCCTGTCATCCTCATCGTGTTTCTGCTGCGCTCGTTCCTGGTGGAACCGTTCAAGATTCCTTCCGGATCTATGGTGCCGACTTTGGTGGTGGGAGACTTCATCCTGGTCAACAAGTTCGCATACGGGATCCGCATTCCGCTGGTGAACAAGAAGCTCATCAGCATCGGGGAGCCCAGACGCGGCGACGTCATGGTATTCCGCTATCCCGAGGACCCGTCTCTGGACTACATCAAGCGCGTAATCGGCGTTCCCGGCGACAAGATCGTCTACGAGAACAAGAGGCTTTTCGTAAACGGTATCGAACAGCCGCGCAAGCAGGTGTCCGACTATCTGAACCGCGAGAGAATTCACTACTCGGCGCAATTCGTCGAAACGGTGGGCGAGGTGGACCACGCCATCCTCCTCGAGGGCGACGCCCCGGCGGCAATTCCCTTTACGCGGCCGTTCCCGTTCCGTGAAAATTGCAACTACAATAGCGCGGGCGTGGCATGCACGGTGCCTCCCGGACACTATTTCATGATGGGCGACAACCGTGACAACTCCGCGGACAGCCGCGTATGGGGTTTCGTGCCGGACGAGAACATCGTCGGAAGGGCCTTTTTCATCTGGTTCAATTTCGGCGAGCTGCGGCGCTTCGGTCGATTTCAGTAATCGGGGGATCTATGAAGAATCAGAGGGGCGTTACACTAGTCGGAATGTTGATGGCGGCTATTGTCATCGTTGTCGTCGCGATCGGTGGCCTGAAGGTAGCTCCTGCCTACATCGAGTATTTCACGGCCAAGAAGGCGATCGTCGCCATCGCGCAGGCCAACAGCAAGGCCACCGTGGCGGAGGTCCGCTACGCATTCCAAATGCGCCAGGCGATCGACAACATCGACGTGATCGGACCGAAGGATCTCGAGATCACCAAGGAAGGCAACGATATTGTGATCTCGTTTGCCTACCCGAAGCGCGTCGGCTTATTTGGCAACGTCAGTCTCGTGATCGATTTTTCAGCGAGCAGCAATAACTAGTGTCCCGCTCCCTTCGGAAACAGAAGCGGGCTCAGCACTGAAGAGATCGGTGGACTCGGAGCGCCTTGAGGAGCGTGTCGGGTACAGCTTTTCCAGGCCGGGACTGCTTGCTCAAGCCCTGACGCACCGCAGCCACAGCACGTTCCACAACGAGCGACTGGAGTTCCTGGGCGACAGCGTCCTCAACTGCGTGGTGACGGCCGAGCTGTTCGAACGCTTCGCCGACCTGCCCGAGGGCGATTTGTCGCGTTTGCGCGCGCACCTGGTGCGCCAGGAAGCCTTGCACCAGATCGCGCAAGCGCTCGGCTTGGGCGATCACCTGCGGCTTGGAGAGGGGGAGCTGAAAAGCGGGGGAGGCGGGCGGCCTTCCATCCTGGCCGACGCGTTCGAGGCATTGATAGGCGCAGTCTTTGTCGACGGCGGTTATGCCGCTGCGCGGGATGCCGTCCGGCGCCTGTACTCTCCGCTCCTCTCGGGCCTGGATCCCCAAGCACTCGGAAAGGATCCGAAAACGCTTCTGCAGGAACTGCTTCAATCGAGAAAGATTGCCCTCCCTCAATATTCCGTGGTCGCGACCCACGGGGCCGCGCACAACCAGAATTTCGAAGTCGAATGCCTGGTCCCGCAGCTCTCGGTGCGGACCACGGGCAGCGGCAGCAGCCGGCGAACCGCCGAGCAGGAAGCGGCGTTGCGCGCCTTCGAGCGAATTCGCCGTTGAGCAGTCCTGCCGCGATGACTCCCGAGCCGTTCCGCTGCGGTGCCATCGCGTTGATCGGGCGGCCCAATGTCGGCAAGTCCACGCTGATGAACGCCTTGCTCGGGCAAAAGCTCAGCATCACTTCCCGCAAGCCGCAGACTACGCGAAACTGTCTTCGCGGAGTCCTCACTACCGGGACGACGCAGTTCGTTTTTCTGGACACGCCGGGCTTCCAGACCCGGTACCGCGGCACGCTCAACCGCATGATGAATCGGGCGGTCCGGGGTGCGCTCGAGGCAGTCGACGTGGTGGCTCTGGTGGTCGAGGCGGAGCGCTTCGGAGCGGAAGACCGCAAGTTGCTGAAACTGGCGCCGGCGAATCTGCCCTTGGTTCTCGTCGTGAACAAAGTCGACACCTCCAAGCCGGCCGGCTTGATGGCGTTTCTGAAGAAAACCGCTACCGAGGCCGAGTTCGCCGAAATCGTTCCGGTCAGCGCCAGTCGCGGCAAGGGCCTCGAGGAACTGCTGCGGGCCCTGGAGCGCTATCTGCCGGAACAGCCTGCGATCCACGCCGAGGACGACTTGACCGACCGGGACGAGCGGTTTCTCGCAGCCGAACTTGTCCGGGAAAAGCTGTTCCGCCTTCTCGGCGAGGAGCTTCCCTACAGCGCCGGAGTGGAAATCGAGAAATTCGAGGAGCAGGAGGGCATGCGGCGGATTCACGCGTCCATCGTGGTGGAAAAAGAGGGACACAAGGCGATCGTCATCGGATCGGGGGGCGGCAAACTGAAGGAGATTGCCACGGCCGCGCGGTTCGACATGGAGAAACTTTTTGGCGGCAAGGTTTTTCTCCAGGTATGGGTGAAGGTGCGCGGCGGGTGGACGCAGGACGAAGCGGTGCTGAGACGAATGGGCTATGGCTGAACGCACGCGACAGGAAAGCCGGGAGGCCTTCGTGCTGCACGCTTACGCCTACCGGGAAACGAGCCTGCTGATCGAGGTATTTACGCGGGCGTTCGGCCGGGTGTCGATGGTGGCGCGCGGAGCGCGCAGCCCGCGCTCGCCTTTGCGCGGCGTATTGCTCGCCTTTCAGCCGCTCGCCCTGTCGTGGTTCGGAAAGGGCGAGCTCCGGACCCTGGCACGCGCCGAGTGGGTCGGCGGCCAGCCGTTGCTGCGCGGCGAAGCGCTTCTGTGCGGCTTCTATCTCAACGAACTGCTGTTGCGGCTGCTGCCCCGCGAAGATCCGCACGATGCTTTGTTCTCGCGCTACCGCGAAGCGCTGCCGCGGCTCGCATTGGAAAACGAGTCGGCTCCGGCGCTGCGTACCTTCGAGAGGGCGCTGCTGAAGGAGCTCGGTTACGCGATGACGCTGGAGCGCGACAGCGCGAGCGGCGGTGCGATCGACCCGGCGAAGACCTATACCTACGATCCCGAGCGCGGACCGGTCGAGGTCAACGGTGCCGGAGCAGAGCCCCTGGTTTCGGGCCGGACGCTGCTCGACATGGCTCGCGACGACTACGCCGATGCGGGCACGCAGCAACAGGCAAAGGCGCTGATGCGAACGCTCATCAATCACCGTCTCGAATACCAGCCTTTGAAAAGCAGACAGATCTTCAGGGATCTCCTCGCGCTGTGAGGCGCGGGCCGGCGTCGACATGGCTCTGCTGAGCGCCAATCTCAACAAGATCGCTCTGCTGCGCAACACGCGCACGATCGGCATTCCGAGCGTCGTGCGGGCGGCGCGCATTGCGCTCGGCGCCGGAGCCCACGGCATCACGGTCCATCCACGCCCGGACGGGCGCCACGTGCGCGCCCACGACGTACGCGAGATCGCGGCCGTCCTGAAGGAATGGCCCGGCGCGGAATTCAACATCGAGGGCAATCCGTTTCACGGACTGCTCGAGTTCGTGCGCGAAGCGCGCCCCAAGCAGTGCACGCTCGTGCCCGACGAGACCGGCGCTTTCACTTCGGACCATGGATGGAATCTGCCCGCAGATCGTTCGCGCCTCGCGCCCGTGGTGGCGGAACTGAAGGCGCTGGGCGTGCGCGTGAGCCTGTTCATGGACCCGCTCCCGGAAGCCATGGCTGCCGCGCGCGATCTCGGCGCCGACCGCGTCGAATTGTATACAGAGCCCTATGCGCGCGCGTTTGGCACCGCCGGACAGGAAGAAGTGCTCGGACGCTACGCGGAAGCTTCCCGCGCGGCGCAACGGGCGGGACTGGGCGTCAACGCCGGGCACGATCTCAATCTGCATAATCTGCCCGCGTTCCTAGAGGCGGTACCCGGTGTCCTCGAGGTATCGATCGGCCACGCGCTGATCGCCGATGCGCTCGAATTGGGTCTCGCCGAAGCGGTACGCCGGTATCTCGAAGCGATCCGGCGCGGCCGCGCGAAGTAGGGGAGGGAGCGTGAGGATCCTCGGCATCGGCACCGATCTTTGCGACATCGGGCGGATCGAGCGCGCGCTCGAGCGCTTCGGCGAGAGATTCGCCGCGAGAATTCTGGTGGAGTCAGAATTGCAGCGCTTTCGCCGCCATCGCAAGGGGGCGGCCTATCTCGCGAAGCGCTTTGCGGCGAAGGAGGCGTTTTCGAAGGCGCTGGGCACCGGCATCCATTTTCCCGTCAACTGGCACAGCGTCTGGGTCGAAAACGAGCGCTCCGGGAAACCCTCGCTCAAGTATTCCCGACCCCTTGCTGCCTTTCTCAAGCGCCGCGGGGTCGCCAACGTCTACCTGTCGCTCACCGATGAAGTCGGCATGGCCTGCGCGTTCGTCATCGTCGAAGGAACCGGCCGAGCCGGCCGGAAATGACGCTCGGTCCGGTCATGCTCGACCTGGCCGGCCTGGAGGTCTCGGCCGCGGAAAAAGAATTGTTGCGCCATCCTCTGACGGGCGGCGTGATCCTGTTCGCGCGCAATTTCGAGTCTCCGCGACAGCTCGCGGCGCTCACTCTGGAGCTCCGCGCGCTGCGCGAGCCCAAGTTGCTCATCGCGGTCGATCACGAGGGCGGGCGGGTGCAGCGTTTCCAGGCAGGCTTCACCCGCATTCCGCCGATGCGCTCCCTGGGGGAGTCCTGGCGGGCGGATCCCGCTCGGGCCGCGACGCTTGCCGAAGCGACGGGCTACGTCATCGCGGCGGAGTTGCGCGCGCACGGAGTCGATTTCAGTTTCACGCCGGTGCTCGACGTGGATTTCGGCTCGAGCGGCGTGATCGGCGACCGCGCTTTTTCGGATCGACCCGCGGCGATCACCGATCTGGCGGGGGCGCTGATCGCGGGTCTTGCGGCGGGCGGCGCGGCCTCGGTCGGCAAGCATTTCCCCGGGCACGGCTATGTCCGGGCGGATTCGCACGTGGAAGTTCCGCTGGACGAACGCGAGCTGCGGGACATCGAAGCCGCGGATCTCGTGCCTTACCGCGGTCTGATCGCGCGCGGCCTGAACGCGGTCATGCCGGCGCACGTGATCTATCCGAAGGTGGACCGCCTTCCGGCGGGATTTTCCAGCGTGTGGCTGAAGGATATCCTGCGCAAGCGTCTCGGCTTCAATGGAATGATTTTCAGCGACGACCTGTCGATGGAAGGCGCGAGCGTCGCGGGCAGTGTGGAGGAGCGCGCGCACGCGGCACTCGATGCCGGCTGCGACATGCTGCTCCTTTGCAATGCTCCGCAAGCCGCCGGCAAACTGCTGGAAGGGCTCAAGGCCGGGCCTCTCGATCCCAAGCGTGCCGGGCGCATGCGCGGACGCGAACCGGCGAAGGCTCTCACGTCCGATGCGCGTTACGCCGCCGCAGTGGTCGCTGTCCAGGAAGCCGCGGCCTGAGAGACGGGGTTACACTTCAGGCTCCCAATGGCACACGATCATCATCACGACCACGGCCAAGACCACGGCCACCATCATCACCACGGGCACGATGCGCGACACGCCGGGCGGGCTTTTGCGGTAGGCATCGTCCTGAATCTCGCATTCGTGGCGGTCGAGACGGTGTATGGCGTGCTCGCGCACTCCATGGCGCTGCTCGCCGACGCCGGACACAATCTGGGCGATGTGCTCGCGCTGACGCTGGCCTGGGGCGCCAGCACCTTGGCGCGGCGCGGGCCGTCGGAGCGTTTTACTTACGGCCTGCGCAGCTCATCCATCCTGGTTGCCCTGTTGAACGCGGCGCTCCTGCTCGTGGTGACCGGCGGCATCGCGTGGGAAGCGATCAATCGCCTGGCGACGCCTTCTCCCGTCGGCAGTGAAACGGTGATCTGGGTGGCGCTCGTCGGGATCCTGATCAACGGGGCGAGCGCGATGCTGTTCGCGCGCGATCGGCGGCACGACGTCAACATGCGCGGCGCGTTCCTGCATCTTGCGGCCGACGCGGCGGTCTCGCTCGGCGTCGTCGTCGCGGGAATCGGGATTCTCTACACCGGCTGGCTGTGGCTCGACCCGCTCACCGGGCTCGTCATCGCTGTTGGCATCGTGTGGAGCACCTGGGGTTTGCTGCGCGATTCGGTCGCGCTCGCGTTGAACGCCGTCCCAGAGCACATCGACCCGCGCGTCGTGCGCACCTACCTGTCGAAGCTCGCGGGCGTCACCGAAGTGCACGACCTGCACATCTGGGCGATGAGCACCACCGAGACCGCGCTCACCGTGCACCTCGTCATCCCCGGCGGCCATCCCGGCGACGCGTTCACGGCGGAAGCGTGCAAGGAACTGCGCGAACGCTATCACGTGCACCACTCGACCATCCAGATCGAAACCGGCGCGCAGCCCTGCGAGCTGGCGCCGGATCACGTGGTGTAGAAGGAATCGAGCGAGAGCCTGAACGAGAACTTAGCAGATCAAAACGAAATCGTGAAGCTCACCTCGGGATAGGTGTCGCTGCACGAATGGTAGACGGTCTTGTTGCAATCGATGTAGGACTCGTAGACCGCGCCGAAGCCGACGTAGGCGCTGCGCCCGGCAGACAGATAGGCACCGGCGCGTCCGCCCCAGGAGTTGATGTCCGATTGGTTTTCCACATACGTGCGGCGATAGAATGTGCCGATATATGGTTTCAGATGCGGGATCTGGTGAAACACATACTGCACCGAAGGTGTGACCTTATACAGAGTAGGATTCGCTCCGGACCACGACTCGACAGACAGGCCGACATTGAGGCCGTCGATCACGTAGTACCCCACACCCAGTCCGAGGACGAGGTAGCTTTGATTGAACGCATAACCGGAGCCCCCGATGATTGCAAGGCTGGTGCTGCCCTTGCTGAAGACTCCGGCGACCTCGGCCGCGGTTACCGGCGGACTCGATGCGAAGGTCGCGACGGCGGTGACAGCGATGGCGGCCAGCTTCTTGTTCATGGTCAAGGTCTCGCGCAAACGGAATTCAATTAGACACCTCAACGGACAGGAGATCAATTCCGCTCGCTTCACGCGTTTTATCGTTCGGCAAGTAGATAACGAACACGAAAGAGAAAATGAGAAAACTCGTTCTATTCATGCACACGTCGCTTGACGGTTTCGTGGCGGGACCGAAGGGAGAAATGGACTGGATCCGCGTGGACGAGGAGATTTTCGACTACGCCGAGCGGCGGATAAACGAAGCCGACACGGCTTTGTATGGACGCGTCACCTACCAGATGATGGAAAGCTACTGGCCGACGGCGGAGGACAAGCCGAATGCGACAAGACACGACATCGCGCATTCGAGGTGGTACAGGAAGGCGGCCAAGGTCGTATTGTCGAAGACGATGAAGGGGGTCGATCGGCCCAACACGAGAATTGTCGCCGGCAATTCAACCGAGGAAATCAGCAAGCTCAAACGAGCCGCGGGCAGCGATATCCTGATGTTCGGAAGTCCGACTGCTGCACATTCCCTGATGGCGGAAAGTCTGATCGACGACTACTGGCTGTTCGTCAATCCGATCTTGCTTGGAGAAGGAATTCCATTGTTCAAGGGCATCAAGGAAAAGGCGGTGCTGAAGCTCGTCGAAAGCAAGGTCTTTTCATGCGGGGTCGTGTGCCTTCATTACACGGGCCCGTCTATTTGAGAGCGAGAACCTACGCCCGCTCGATATACGCTCCGTCGTCAGTATTGACCTTGATCTTCTCGCCTGAGTTGACGAAGGGCGGGACCTGGACGACGAGGCCGGTTTCGGTGGTGGCGGGCTTGAACGAGGTCGTGACGGTGGCGTTCCGGATGTTGGGGTCGGTCTCGGTGACGGTGAGCACGACCGAGGGCGGCAGCTCGACGCCGATCGGCTTGTCGTTGTAGAACATCACCCGCACGTCGGTGTTGGGCAGCAGGTAGCCGCTCTGGCCTTCGAGCATGTCCTCGGACAAAGTCAGCTGCTCGAAGGATTCCTTGTCCATGAACACGTAGCCGGTGCCGTCGTGGTAAAGGTATTGCATGTCGCGCGGATCGACGAACGCGCGTTCGACCTTGTCCTCGGTTCGGATGCGCTGGTTGGTCTTGGTGCCGCTCTCGATGTCCTTCATCTCGACCTGCATGAAGGCGCCGCCGCGTCCGCCGACGTGCACGTGATAGCATTTGATCACGCGCCAGATTTTCTTTTCCCACTCGAGCAGATGGCCGATGCGGATTTCTGTAGCCAGAACTTTCGCCATGATTCACTGTGCCGGTCAAAAAGGGCGAGATTCTAACACGCGGGGCGACCCATACCCTTACGCGGGCGCCGGGTGGTGAAACCGACGGCCGAACCTGGATACGATCCCGCCTGCCGGGATTGCCCGCGCCTCGCGAAATTTCTCGATCGAGTCGGAAAAGAACATCCCGCCTACCACGCGCGTCCGGTGGCGCCGTTCGGCCCGAAGCGGGCGGAGCTGCTGGTGGTGGGTCTCGCCCCGGGAATGCACGGGGCGAACCGCACCGGACGGCCTTTCACGGGGGACCACGCCGGTATTCTTCTTTACGGGACCCTGCACCGATTCGGTTTCGCGAATCACGCCGGTTCGGCCGATCCGCGGGACGGCCTGAAGCTCATCGGATGCCGCGTCACCAACGCCGTGAAGTGCCTGCCGCCGCAGAACAAGCCTCGCCCCGACGAAGTGCGGCGCTGCAACCGTTATCTTGCCGAGGAGATCGCGGCGGTGCGGCCGCGCGCGATCCTGGCGCTCGGCGCGATCGCTCACCGTGCGGTCCTGATGGCGTTCGGCCTCGCTCAGGGTCCGTGGCGGTTCGCCCACCATGCCGTGCACGAGCTTCCCGAGGGTGCGCGCCTCTTCGATAGCTATCACTGCAGCCGATATAATACGCAGACTAAACGGCTCACCGTCTCCGGTTTCGAGGCGGTGGTTCGCGATATCGCGGCTTTTCTTCGCAGCGCCAGATGATCCTCCAACGAAAGGCGCTTCCTCCGCAGGGACGCGTCGGTGCTCCGCCCGCGGCGCCTTTCGACACCCGCGCGCTCCTCGCCACCTTGCCCGGGCGGCCGGGCGTGTACCGCATGATCGGTGCGGAAGGCGAGGCGCTCTACGTCGGCAAAGCGGGCGATTTGAAAAAGCGCGTCTCGTCCTACTTTCAGAAGGCCCAGCACGGGCCGCGCATCGCGATGATGCTCTCGCAGGTCGCCGACGTGGAGATCACCGTCACCCGCTCGGAGGGCGAGGCGCTGATTCTCGAGAACAATCTGATCAAGTCGCTCGCGCCGCGCTACAACATCCTTTTCCGCGACGACAAGTCCTATCCCTACCTGATGCTGAGCGGCGGGGAATTTCCGCGTCTCGGATTTCACCGCGGCGCGATGGACAAGGCGCATCGCTATTTCGGACCGTTCCCTCACGCCGGGGCGGTCCGCGAGAGCATACAGCTCCTGCAGAGAGTGTTCCGGCTGCGCACCTGCGAAGACTCGGTGTTCCAGAACCGCTCGCGGCCCTGCCTGCTCCACCAGATCAGGCGCTGCACCGCGCCTTGCGTGGGCCATATATCGGCGTCCGCCTACGCGGAGGACGTGAAGAGCGCACAGCTCTATCTGGAAGGCCGCAGCGACACCGCGCTCAAGCGGCTCGAGTCCCGCATGGAGGAAGCCGCCGGCGCATTGCGCTACGAGGAGGCGGCGATCTTCCGCGACCAGATCCAGTCGCTCGTCAAGGTCAGCCAGCGCCAGTACGCCGACACGGGAGATGATGTCGATCTCGATATCATCGCCGTCGCCGCCGGGCAGGGCGCGACCTGCGTAAACCTCATGATGGTGCGCGGCGGACGCGAGCTCGGAGACCGCAGCTTCTTCCCCCAGAACGCGGAGGAACGCGAAAAGGAGGAAGTGCTTGCGGCATTTATCGCCCAGCATTACCAGGAGCGGCCGGTGCCGCCGGTGCTCGTGGTAAGCGAAGAGATCGATACCGGAGAACTCGAAGCGATTCTCACCGAGCTCGCCAAGCGCAGCGTGCGCATCGTCACGCGGCCGACCGCCGACCGCCGTGCGTGGCTGGAGATGGCGGAACAGAATGCGCTCCAGGCTCTCAAGGCGAAGCTCACCGAGCACAGCACTCAAGGGACGCGGCTCGGGGCGCTGCGCGAAGGCTTGGGCCTGCCCGACGCCGTGCAGCGCATCGAGTGCTTCGATGTGAGCCACACCATGGGCGAGGCCACGGTGGCGGCGTGTGTGGTGTACGATCGCATGGACATGCGCAGAGGGGAATACCGCCGCTACAACATCGAAGGCGTGACGCCAGGAGACGACTACGGCGCGCTGGCGCAGGCGCTCGCGCGCCGCTACGGCAGGATCGCAGGCGGGGAGGGCGTCGCGCCCGACCTCGTCTTCATCGACGGCGGCAAGGGACAGTTGAGCGCAGCGAAACAGGCGCTCGCGGAAGTGGGGCTCTCCGACATCGCGCTGGTCGGCGTCGCCAAGGGACCGGAAAGAAAACCGGGGCTCGAAGAGCTGTGGGTCGGGCAGCGCGCGGTGACGCTCCCGCCCGATCACCCGGGGCTCCATCTGATCCAGCAGATCCGCGACGAGGCGCACCGCTTCGCCATCGCCGGGCACCGGGCGCGGCGTTCCAAGCGGCGCACGACTTCGACGCTGGAGCGCATCGCGGGGATCGGCGCGAAGCGCCGCAGGCAGCTGCTGACGCGCTTCGGCGGGTTGAAGGGCGTGATGGGCGCAAGCGTCGAGGATCTGACTCAGGTCGAAGGAATCAGCCGCAAGCTCGCCGAGAAGATCTACCGGGAGCTCCATGCCGCTTAACGTTCCCAACCTGCTCACTTGGCTGCGCATCCTGACGATCCCGCTGGTTGTCGGCGTGTTTTACGTTCCCGAGACCCTGCTTTCCATGGGGCATAAAAACGTGATTGCGACGGCGATGTTCGGAGCTGCCGCGGTGACCGACTGGCTCGATGGTTATCTCGCGCGGCGTCTGAACCAGATGTCCGCGTTCGGTGCATTTCTCGACCCGGTCGCCGACAAGCTCATGGTCGCGGGAGCACTGATCGTGCTGGTGGAGCTGGAACGGGTTTATGCGTTCATCGCGGTCGTCATTATCGGCCGCGAGATCGCGATCTCGGCGCTGCGCGAGTGGATGGCGAAGACCGGCCAAGCGAAGAGCGTGGCGGTTAACTTGCTCGGAAAAGTAAAGACGATCTCGCAGATGATCGCGATTCCACTCCTCCTCTACCACGAGCCTCTGGGGCTGCTGAACCCACAGCTCGTTGGCACCTGGCTCATCTACCTGGCCGCGGTGCTGACCCTCGTTTCGATGTTTTACTACCTCAAGCTCTCGCTCGCGCCGCGCGAGGCAGGAGATCGCCGCCGGCTTGACCGCAGGGGGAGCGGCCCGTAAGATTCCGCCTTGCGCGCGGGAGTAGCTCAGTTGGTAGAGCGTAACCTTGCCAAGGTTAAGGTCGGGAGTTCGAGACTCCTCTCCCGCTCCAAATTCAGAGGAACAGCCTGCACGTAGTGTGTCGCTGTTCCTCTTCCAGTCTCCAGCACCGCGCGGGCGATGCTGGTTCAGGCATGCGGCGGGGTGGCAGAGTGGTCATGCAGCGGCCTGCAAAGCCGTGGACGCCGGTTCGATTCCGACCCCCGCCTCCAAAACATTCAATATCGTGGGCAAAGTGCAGGTCGTCCTGCTGTGATGCGCCTGTCCTAAGCTCGTCCGGAGTCGGTTCAGGCGATCAGGCTTTCTTGATCAGACCTAGTACGAACAAGAGAACGACGGCGCCCACGGTCGCCGTGATGATCGAGCCGATCAGCCCGCCCGCCGTTATTCCCAGCACGCCGAACAGGAAGCCGCCCACCAGGGCCCCGACGATTCCGACGACGATGTTGGAGATCGACCCATGACTCACGACGCGAGCGTTCTTGTCGTCGGCGCCGGACCTACCGGGCTGGCCCATGCCCTGTGGCTCACCAAACAGGGGGTGCAAGTCCGCATCATCGACAAGAGTGCGGGTCCGGGCGAAACGTCCCGCGCGATGGCCGTGCAGGCTCGAACGCTCGAGTTGTACCGGCAGCTCGATCTGTCGGATGCCGTGGTTGCCGCAGGTCATCCGAACCCCACCATGAACCTGTGGGCCAATGGCAAGCGCCGGGCGCGACTTCCCATGGGAGACGCCGGCGCCAGCGTCACGCCTTACCCATTCATCCTGGTGTACCCGCAGGATCAACATGAACGCCTGCTGATAGAAAAGCTTCAGGCACAGTACTGCAGCGCCCAGTTCCAGGCCGCGCTTGCCGCCTACGGCATGCGCTCCTCGATGAGCCGCAAAGGCGATTGCTGGGACAACGCGCCCAGCGAAAGCCTGTGGGGTTCGTTGAAGGTGGCGCGCCTGCACGGTGTACGGGTTCCCCACCCGCCGCGCGGCGATGGACGAGGTGATCGACTGGATGAGCTTCTACAATCATCGCAGGCTGCATTCGACGCTGGATTACGTCAGCCCGATGCAGTTCGAGCAGCGCTGGCTCGCTGATGAGGAGAAGCGGGCCGCATGATGGGCTCGGCTATGGGATACGGAAAACAGGGGCAAGGTCACTGGGGTTTCTGATCGCTAGGGTCAGAAGCCGATCAGCTGCGGGCCCGAGGTCGTCCCAGAATCCTGCATGGTGAATATGGAGGCGGTAGCTCGCCGGTTCGACTCCATTCCCGCTTTCAGCTTCTTTCTGACACAATCCCGCTTCCAGCCCGGGTGGTGAAACTGGTAGACACAAGGGACTTAAAATCCCTCGACGGGTGATTCCGTCATGCAGGTTCGACCCCTGCCCCGGGCACGACGCCGGATTTCCCCCACCTCTCCCGAATAGCGTCTGCGTCTGCCAAATTTTCCCGGAACGCGCGAGTGTTCGAGCATCGCTCAAGTCAGGTGTGGAGTATGATCTTCGAGGTTCGCCGAATGTGCGGCCGGGCCATTTCTCCGGCGTCCACGATGAAATGAATGCGGCACCTTCACCGTCGCCATGACTGATAACTGGATCGATTTCGCCCTGAACGTGATCGCGGGAGCGACGGCTTTCCTGTGTCTGTTCGACGGAACCCGGCGGCTGGGGACTTACGGCTTGCAGGGCAAGGCCGTGCTCATGACACTCGTCGCCGCCGGAATCTGCGTGCTCTACGGGAGTCTCGCGTACTCGAAATACCAGGACCTGAGGTCGAGGCTAATCGCCAGTCAGAGTCAGCCCGCTCCGGGCCCGCTTCCGGCGAACTTAGGAAGAGCGTCGTCTCCGGAAAGAAAAGAGGCTCTCAGCCTTGCACGCGCGCGCCACGCCTTCGTCGAATCCGGGAAGCTCGGGAGCTACGTTGACCGCAGCGGCGGGTCCAAGGCGTTCGTTCCGAACCAGGAGGATCTGGTGAGACGCGAAGGCGTCGTGACTTATCACGTGCAGCTTGAATCCGTGGCCCGCAGCAGCCTCGGGGAGGCCCTGCTCTGGTTGATAACGGGATTGGTCGCTGCGATCTTCGGATTCGTCGTGTCGTTCGAGAAGATGCGGCCGTCGAACGGCCCGAGCGAGGAGCAACAGGAACGGTCCGGCGAGGCGCGCTCCGCGCCCTGAACTTCGGGCGCGCGCTGCGGCGGTGACACGTGCTGGAAGGTCTCAAAGAGCGCGCCCAGGCCCTCAGGTCCGAGACCGTGGCGCTCTGCTTCGCCGCGCGTCACCCCGATACTCCGTGGTACGCGAAGCTGCTGGTCGCGGGGATCGCGGCTTATGCGCTGAGCCCCATCGACCTCATTCCGGATTTCATCCCGATACTGGGCTATCTCGACGACCTGGTTCTGATCCCCTTGGGCATCGTACTCGCGGTCAGGCTGATTCCGCATCCGGTGCTGGCGGAATGTCGTGCGCGTGCGCGGGCCTTGCTCGCGAGCGGCCGGCCCGTGAGCCGCGTCGCCGCGGCGGCCATCGTTTGCATCTGGATCTTGGTCGGGGCGTCGTGTGCCGCGTGGGTGTATGCCACCTGGATGGCCCCTTGAAAGGGACGGGTCGAACACCGATATAGCTCAAGCACAGTAGAATAATCCACCGGAGCCATTCTAGAAACCTCGAACCAGCCGTGATCCGGGGTGTGCCCCGGGGTTTGCAAAAGGATTCTTGGAAACATGGTGATCGCTTTCTTGGGAACGCAACGTGATCGTATTTGAGCTGGTTTGTCGCGATCGTCACCGCTTCGAGGGTTGGTTCGCCTCGGCGAACGAGTTCGAGAGCCAGAAGTCTCGCGGATTGCTCTCGTGCCCGGTTTGCAGCGGCTCCGGCATCGAGAAGCTGCTCACGGCCAAGATCGGCAAGCTCGAGGCTGAGCCTGCCCACGACCACGCGCAAACTCCTGTCGCGCCGACCGCGCAACCGCGCAATATTCAGGAAATCATCGACTACATGCTGCTCAACACCGAGAACGTGGGCGAGCGGTTTCCGGACGAGGCGCGGCGCATCCACCGCAAGGAAGCCCCGCAAAGGAGCATTCGCGGGGTCGCGACCGGCGAGGAAACCCGGGAGCTTCTCGAGGAAGGGATCGCGGTCATGCCCTTGCCCGTGCCGCCTCGCAAGGACTGGCACTGACCTCACCCCCGGCCCCTCTCCACTGTGTGGAGAGGGGAGTCTGCCGAACCTAAACCAGTCTCGTTCGCTTGCGTAGTTCCTAGACCAAAGTCCTTTGCTTGCGCAAGTCCGGCATGCAATGCCGGATCCACTGCGCGGTGATTTTTTCCTGAAGCGAGTTCTGCTTGAGCCGCTCTGAAAGAGCGGCGAAGTCGACCTGATCGAGCGGCTGGTCCTGGTTGAAGCAGGAAAAGACGTAACTCGTCTTTCCGGTGTGCGGGTCGTGGTGCGGCTGCAGGCACTGGGCGCAAATCTCCTTCAGCATGCACTGCATCGGCGAGTTGATCGAGCCGATCGCGATGTGGTCTGGTTTCAGGTGTGGTTTCAATACGTCGTGGCGGGCGCGCGCCACCGCCGCCATCATGCGGTCCGAGCCGATGGCGATGAGTCGGTCGGCGTCGTCGGTGCGGATGCCCGGCGGTCCGAGCCTTCCCTGGGCGTATGCGTCCATCGCCTGCACGATGTTGCCGATGAAGCTGCGGTCCTGCGGGCGCGTCGGCCGGAAGCCGGGTTCCTCGTCGCAGCACCACACCACCATGTCCGCGGCATTCTCGATCTCGGCGACCTTGTAGCGGTCGGCGACCTTTTTGTAGCCGGCGAAATACAGGACTTTCGACTTGCTTGCGCGAAGCGCCTGGCCTATGGAGAAAAGAACGGCGTTGCCCAGGCCCCCGCCCGCGAGTATCACCGTTTCATTCTTCGCGATGTGCGTCGGGGCGCCGGTGGGGCCCATGAGGATGACGGGCTCCCCGGGCGCGAGCATCGCGCACAGGTCGGAGGAGCCGCCCATTTCGAGCACGATGGTCGAAACGAGGCCCTGATCCCGGTCGACCCAGGCTCCGGTCATCGCCAGGCCTTCCATCTGCAGGCGCGTGCTCGTTGCTGCATTCCTGACGAGCGGTGACAGCGTCTCGAAATTTTGCAGCCGGTAGAACTGGCCCGGCTGGAATTTGCGCGCGGCGAGCGGCGCCTTTACAACCACTTCGACGATGGTGGGGGTGAGCCGCTCGACCTTGTGAACGGTCGCGAGCATCTCGCGGGCGAGCGAAGCGAAGAACGCGGCGGGCGCGCCCGGCGAACGCGGTGGCGTTTTTGCGAGTACCCGCGAGACCACCGGATAGCCCTGGCGCGCCGAACCGAGCGCCTTGACCACGTTGCCGAAATACGAAGGATGCAGGTCGCCGAAAAAGCTGACGAATCGTCCATCGGGAAAACGCGACAACAATACCTCGGATCGATCGGGCTTTGAAATTGAACGTTGCGGTGTGAGGGGGTGCCCGTCCTCGTCGCAGGCCTGAAAGTATTTTCCGTCCAGCGCGAAATGTGTCGGGTGCTCGCGCGCGAGCACCGTATTGGGCTGGGTACCGGCGGCGACGAAAACCGTGTGCGCCGGCAGCCAGTGCTCCGCCGATTCGCCGCCCAGACCGCTCGGCGCGGAAAAGCGCACGCCGCGCACCGCTCCGTAGTTGTCCACGTCCACCGCGACCGGCGACAGGCCCTCGGCGAAGGCTATGCCTTCCTCGAGCGCCTTTTCCACTTCCTCGTGGTTGAGAGTGTACGAGGGGCTGTCGACCAGGCGCCGCCGGTAGGCGATGGTGACCCCGCCCCAGTGCTGCAGCAGTTCGACGATGCGCGGCGGTCGGTTCTCGCTGGACGCCCGGGTGCGTTCTTCGCGCACGGCGCGCGCATGCGCGAGGAATTCCTCGGCGATTTCCCGCTCCTGGTCGTCCCATTTCTCGCGCACGGCATCTTCGCCGCGTTCCGCGGCGAGCGCTTCGTAGCGCGTGAGAAACTTCTCCACCTGCACGACGTAATACGCGAGCGACTCGGTCGCGGTATCGATCGCCGTGAGTCCGCCCCCGACCACGACCACGGGCAGGCGCAGCTGCATGTTGGCGATCGAGTCGGTTTTCGCAGCGCCGGTGAGCTGCAGCGCCATCAGGAAGTCGGATGCAGCGCGCACGCCGCGCGCTAGCCCGTTGGGAATGTCGAGGACCGTGGGCTTGCCGGCGCCCATGCATAGCGCCACGTGGTCGAAACCGAGGGCCAACGCGTCTTCGACCGTGACCGTTCCTCCGAAGCGCACCCCGCCGAAGAGGGCGAACTGGTCGCGCCGCTCCAGGAGCAGGCGCACCAGCTTGAGGAAGTTCTTGTCCCAGCGGACGGTGATGCCGTACTCGGCGACGCCACCGAATCCCGCCATGACGCGGTCGTCGAGCGACTCGTAGAGCGTCTTGACGTCGCGCACCGGTTCGAACGGCACACGCGAGCCATCGCTTTTCACGCCTGAAAATTCTTCCGGCAGGGGCTCGATCTTCAGCCCGTCGATGCCGGCTACGGCGTGCCCTTCGTTCATCAGGTAGTGGGCGAGGGTGAATCCGGCCGGACCCATGCCTGCGACGAGGACTTTGCGGCCGGTCGCGGGCAGCGGCAGCGGCCGGCGGAAGTTGAGGGGGTTCCAGCGCGTGAGCAGCGAATAGATCTCGAAGCCCCAGGGCAGTTCGAGCACGTCTTTCAGCGTCCGGGTTTCCACCTGCGGAATGTTGACGGGTTCCTGCTTCTGGTAGATGCAGGATTTCATGCAGTCGTTGCAGATGCGGTGTCCGGTCGCGGCCACCGTGGGATTGTCGATCACGATCACGGCAAGAGCGGAAAGCGCCTTGCCCTGCGATTTCAGCGCGTGGAACTCCGAGATTTTCTCCTCGAGCGGGCAGCCGGCGAGCGTCACGCCGAAGGGGCTCTTCTTGAACACCGTCTTATGCGGAGTGTCTGCGGAGGGTTTTTCCTTCAAACCCTTGGAGCAGGAATCCTTGTTTTGGGTGTGGCACCAGATGCAGTAGTTGGACTGGTCGAGCGCGCCGACCAGGTCGGTCCCCGAGTCGGTGAGCGTAAAGCCCTGGCGCCGGCGGATGTGCTCCGGCCGGATGGTGTGGACGACGACGCCCTCTCGGATGTGCTTCTCTGCGTGCGCGAGCAGGTTCTGGGGATCGATTTTCGCCGGTGCCTTGAAGAGCACGCCCGACTGCACGTGTTCGCGGCCCGCCGGCGTGTGCAGCGCCCAGGCCGAGTATTTCATCGCGAGATCGAGCGGCGCCGCATGCCCGGCCTCATCGCCGAGCCAGTGGCTGACTTTTTTCGCGAACGTCAGTTCATCGAAGCGCCCGCCCAAGTGTTCCTTCAGCCGGGCTTCGAGCGCGAGCCCATCGAGCTTCGCGGCTTCCTCCGGTTTCACCTTGTTCGCGGCGCGGCGCTGCACGAACTGGCGCTTGACGCTGTAGAGGGGAGCGAGCTCGTCGTGGCGCGCGGCCAGCGCGAGGAACTCCTCGCGGATGCCGAACAGCGCCGCGAGAAAATCGTCGAGATGCAGCGCGACCTCCAGAATCAGCGCCGATTCGGCCTTCGGATCGAGACTGGCGGTCGCGCGCGCGGCCTCGAGCTGGGGCTTCAGCGCGGATTGAGCGGCGCCGAGATGGTCGAGGAAGGCGGTATCGAGCCTGACAAGGCCGTCGCGCTGGTAGAGATCCGCGAAGGACAGGCCGTGGGCAAGCTTCAGCATCCCGCGCCTAGCGCTCCAGGAGCTTGAGCTTGTCCTTCACTTCCTTCCACTGGTCGGCGTCGGCCGGGCCCGGCTTGGCATCGGTGATCACGGGCCAGATCTTCGCGAGCTCGGCGTTGAGGGGAGTGAATTTCTTCTGGTCCTCGGACAGATCTTCCTCCGGAATGATCGCGTTCACCGGGCATTCGGGGATGCACACCGCGCAGTCGATGCATTCGTCCGGGTCGATCACGAGCATGTTCGGCCCCTCGTGGAAGCAATCCACGGGGCAGACATCGACGCAGTCGGTGTACTTGCACTTGATGCAACTCTCGGTGACCACGTGAGTCATCGCGCAATCCCTTGCCTTGTACGTCCGCCCGCGAGCGGCGTCACGAGAACGTCCGCCCGCGAGCGGCGTCACGAGAAGAAAGGAAAATTATAAGGCCATCGTCCTCTGTCTTGAAAGCGCAAAATCCTGAAGCGGTAATGCAGTTTATTTCATGCGCCTTTGGTAATTTGCTTATGCCCGAACGCCCGTTGCGCTAGAATCCGGTTCCGCCGCCCAGGGCAGGGAACTCGAGCCTCCGGGGCCGGTCTGTGTCAGGGGCAGGATTCTTGGAGGCGCGATGATCAAGGTCGAAAATCTCAGCAAGTCTTTCGCGCAGAAGCGCGCGGTCGAAGACGTCTCGTTCGAGGTCGCGAAGGGCGAAGTACTGGGATTCCTCGGACCGAACGGCGCCGGCAAATCGACCACCATGCGCATGATCACCGGCTTCATTCCGCCGAGCGCAGGCAGCGTCTCGGTGTGCGGACTCGACGTGCAGGAGAATCCGATCGAGGTGAAGCGCCGCATCGGTTATCTTCCGGAGGCGGCGCCTCTGTATACCGACATGTCGGTGCTGGCGTTCCTCAGGTTCGCCGCGGAAGTGCGGGGCTTGCGCGGTGAGGATGGCCGGAACGCCATGCGCCGCGTGGTCGAGCTGTGCCACCTGGAGAGCGTGCTCGGGCAGACGATAGACACGCTCTCGAAAGGCTTCCGCCACCGTACCTGCCTCGCGCAGGCGCTGATCCACGATCCGGAGGTGCTGATCCTCGACGAACCGACCGACGGTCTCGATCCGAACCAGAAGCACGAAGTGCGCACGCTCATCCGCCAGATGGGCGAGAACAAGGCGATCATCTTCTCGACGCACATCCTGGAGGAGGTCGAAGCCGCCTGCACCCGGGCGATCATCATCGACCGCGGCCGCATCGTCGCCAATGGCACGCCGAAGGAACTGAAGGCGCGTTCGAGCAGCGGCACGCTGGAGGATTTCTTCCGATCCATCACGCGTTCGGACACGATTGCGGAGGGGACATGAAGGCGAGCTGGCACCCGATCAGGACCATCGCCAAGCGCGAGCTCTCGGCGTACTTCGAGTCTCCGGTCGCCTACGTGTTCCTGGTGATCTTTCTCCTGCTTTCAGGATTCTTCAC
>DATDGA010000094.1:0-7380 GCA_036522335.1 Burkholderiales bacterium | reverse complement strand
TGGAAAGTCCCTTACGACGGGCACCGGCGCCAGGCGCAGGGCGCGCGGCGGCGCGCGACGGGCCTTGCCGATACCTTCGCGCTGCTGCGCCAGGTTTCCGGCAACCGCACGATCTTCTCGATGATCCTGCTCGCGGGCGTCTCGTCGCTCTTCGTCGGCAACGCGTTCCAGGCCCAGATGCCGGAATACGCGCACGACCTCGGCACCGACGAGGCCGGCGTCCTGTACAGCGTCCTGCTCGGCGCCAACGCCGCGGGCGCTCTCACGGGCGGACTCGTCCTGGAGGGCGGAGGGCTGCTTCAGGCGCGCCCGCAAACGGCGATCGCCTTCACGGTCCTGTGGTGTCTGGTCATCGCGGGTTTTGCCGCGGCCACTAACTATCCTCTCGCGGTGGCGCTGATGTTCGTCGCGGGATTCCTGAACCTCGCCTTCAGCGCCATGTCGCAGACTCTGGTGCAGCTGAACGCCCCGGCGCAACTGCGCGGACGCCTGATCGGCCTGTACAACACGGCGAACAACGGACTGCGCGCCTTCAGCGGCGTGACCGTCGGGCTGCTCGGCAGCCTGATCGGGGTCCACTGGTCGCTCGCGCTCTCGGCGCTCGCGCTTCTGGCGGCCACCCTCGTTCTGTGGGGTTTGTCGATGCGTACCCGCTAGCAATCGTGCCGTCATTCCCGCGCATGCGGGAATCCAGTGTCGTCTCTCGAAAGTCCCTGGGTCCCCGCTTGCGCGGGGACGACAAGCTAGCCGCTCATCGCTTCGGAACCGCCATGTGTTTCGACAGTTCGAACTTCGCAATGGCATTGCGGTGCACTTCGTCGGGGCCGTCGGCGAAGCGCAGCGTGCGCGAATGTGCGTACATGTAGGCGAGCGGAAAATCCTGGGCCAGCCCTCCGCCCCCGTGCGCCTGGATCGCCCAGTCGAGCACCTTGCACGCGACGTTCGGCGCGAGCACCTTGATCATCGCGATCTCGGCGCGCGCCGCCTTGTTCCCCACCGTGTCCATCATGTAGGCGGCCTTGAGCACCAGGAGGCGCGCCGAGTCGATCATGATGCGCGACTCCGCAATCCGCTCCTGCGTCACCGTCCGCTCCGCGATCGGCTTGCCGAAGGTGACCCGCGCGAGGCTCCGCTTGCACATGTGATCGAGCGCGCGCTCGGCGACGCCGATCAGGCGCATGCAGTGGTGGATGCGGCCCGGCCCGAGCCGCCCTTGCGCGATCTCGAACCCGCGCCCCTCGCCGAGCAGCAGGTTGGACGCGGGCACGCGCACGTTCTCGAGCGCGATGTCCATGTGGCCGTGGGGCGCGTCGTCGTATCCGAAAATGCTCAAGGGACGCAGCATCTTCACGCCGGGCGCTTCGCGCGGCACGAGGATCATCGACTGCTGTGCGTGCTTCGCCGCACCCGGATCGGTCTTGCCCATGACGATGAACAGCTTGCAGCGCGGGTCGCCCGCGCCCGACGACCACCACTTGCGGCCGTTGACGGCGTAGTGATCGCCCGCCTTTTCGATCCTGCACTGGATGTTGGTCGCGTCCGACGAGGCCACGTCGGGTTCGGTCATCAGAAAAGCCGAGCGGATCTCTCCCCGGAGCAGCGGGTCCAGCCACTGCTTTTTCTGCTCCTCATTGCCGTAGCGTTCCAGCGTCTCCATGTTGCCGGTGTCGGGGGCGTTGCAATTGAACACTTCGGGCGCCCAGTGCACGCGCCCCATGATTTCGCACAAGGGGGCGTATTCCAGGTTGGACAGGCCTTCGGGCACGCGCGCTGAGCGCGGCAGGAACAGGTTCCACAGGCCTTCTGACCGCGCCCTGGGCTTCAGTTCCTCGATCAGTTCCGTCGGAATCCAGGGATTGCCCTTCGCGCGGTTTCCCTCGACCTCGTCGTGGAAGCGTTTTTCGTTGGGATAGATGCGCGCGTCCATGAAGCGCGCCAGCTTCGCCTGCAGCGCCTTCACCTTGTCCGAATATGAGAAGTCCATGCTCAACCTAGGTTTTCGTCATCGCTTTCTCTGCGTACTTCCAGCCCAGCATCGCCAGCGGCCCGGCGCGCCTGCCCGCCTCCAGCGCTTGCGCGCTCGAGGCCGTACCCTCCAGCGCGCGTTTCATAACCCCCTGCAGGATCGCAGCGATGCGAAACAGGTTGTACGCGAGATAGAAATCCCAGTGCGCTATCCCCTCGCGCCCGGTACGCGCGCAGTATGACGCAAGGTACTGCGACTCGCTCGGTATGCCGAGCGCGGCCAGGTCGAGTCCGGCGACGCCGCGAAACGCACCCGGCGGGATATGCCAGCTCATGCAGTGATAGGAAAAATCCGCGAGCGGATCGCCGAGCGTGGAAAGCTCCCAGTCGAGAACGGCGAGGATACGCGGCTCGCGCGGATGAAAAATCAGATTGTCCATGCGGTAGTCGCCATGAACCACCGTCGTTTCCTCTCCCGGCGGAATGTTCTCCGGGAGCCAGGCGATCAGCCGGTCCATCGCCTCGATCCGCTCGGTCTCCGAGGCCCCGTATTGCCGGCTCCAGCGACCGATCTGTCGCGCGAAATAGTTGCCCGGTTTTCCGTAGTCCGAAAGTCCCGCGGCCGCGTAGTCGACCCGGTGAAGCGCGGCCATGACGCGGTTCATCTCGTCGTAGATCGCGCCGCGCTCGGGCCGCGCCATGTCCGGAAGAGACTGCTCCCAGAAAACGCGGCCCTCGACGTATTCCATGACGTAGAACGAACGTCCGATGACGCTCTCGTCCTCGCACAGGCAATAGGTCCGGGGCACGGGGATCCCCGCACGCCCGAGCGCCGTGATCACGCGATACTCGCGCTCGACCGCGTGCGCCGAGGGGAGCAGCTTCGCCGCCGGCCCCGGCTTGGAGCGCACAACCCAGGACCGGCCTCCTGCACGGATCAGATACGTGGGATTGGACTGACCGCCTTTGAATTGCTCCACCTCGAGCGGCCCGGAAAACCCTTCGACATGGCTCGCGAGGTAACGCTCCAGCGCGCCCACGTCGATGCGGTGGCGCTCGCGTGCCTGCGTGGTGCCGACGGGCTGTCCGCTAGTCACAGGCTTTCCCCTTGTTGACGCCAGGCCAGAAAAATCGCGTCGCTCCCTTCACGTTTCGCAAGGCCGGTAAGCAGTGTCGGGCAAACGCCACTGCGCTTGGGCCCGGCTGGGCCCTCCAGGGTGCCGGACTTGGAAAGTATCCAACACTTCATAGGGTTACATGATATCCCCGACCCCTGTCCCGGGCAGCGGATCCCCTGGCCCGCTTCCTGCTTTATACAGGGTGTGCGCGATAACAGTTGAATCGCTGAAAGGAAGAGACTTATGGATACCTTGATCGTCATGTTTCAGACCCTGTGCGTAGCAGGTCTCGCCCTGGGCAGCGCCTTGTCCTTCTACCAAATGTCGCTGCGCGCCAGCCGCCAGACGCAACGCTTCACCTACGCCGCCGCAAACGATTTCGAAACCGGCTTCCGCCGCCTGATGCGCGCCCGCCGGTAAGACCCAGTCTCCTCCGTAGTGCCTTCGGCGCCCCCACTCGTGGGTGCGCCGTTTTTTTTGCCGGACCCTCAAGAGCGTTTCAGTAGACCGGCTTTTCCTTGAAGTACTGAAACCGGTCGATCGAATGCAGTTTGAAATCGCGCATTTCGACGCCCTGCAAGACCTTCAGCGGAACGTCGATCCCCGCCGCGCCCAGTCCCCATATCTTCCGATACAGTTCCTCCCGGCTTCTCACGGGATCGGCGCCGACACCGATGACGACGTCGCCGTTCCTGACCCCGGCCCTGTCGGCCGGACCCTCCGGCGAGACTCGGGTGACCAGCAGATGCCCGTGCACCTCCTCGGTCGCCAGACCCAGCCACGGACGGGGAGCTTCGCTCCTGCGTCCTTTTTCGATGAGGTCGGCAAGGATGGGCTTGAGCAGATCGATCGGCACGAACATGTTCCCCGGTATCAGCGACCCGCCTTCGACCGTTTCACGCACGAAAAGCGAACCGATTCCGATCAGCTTGCCTTCCCGGCTTACGAGCGCCGCGCCGGCCCACTGATCCGTCGGCGGCGCCGTGAAGATCGCAGTCTCGAGCAGGTACTCCCAGCTGGCGGAAAATTTCCGCTTGGCGACGACGTAGGCGAGACTTGCCGCCTCGCGTCCGCCGGCAGGCAGGACCATGACCGGCTCGC
This sequence comes from Burkholderiales bacterium, assembly GCA_036522335.1. GTDB lineage: Bacteria > Pseudomonadota > Gammaproteobacteria > Burkholderiales > SG8-39 > VBDM01. The sequence goes on along the minus strand of DATDGA010000094.1, from coordinate 3,196 downwards.
GTACGGCGAGATCGGCCGCCTGCCCCGTGGGCATGGGCTTCAGGCCAAGCGGCACGCTGGCGCGCAGCAGCGCGAAGCCGCTCGCGTGGTCGTATCCGATGAGGCTAGCGGAGACGGTCCTGTTGTCGTAGGTCGTGATCTCAATCGATTCCGCTTCGATCACGATGTAGCCGATGGTGACGATGTGCCCGCGCTCGTCGATCACGACCCCGGTACCCTCGCGGCTCTGACCCAGGTTCGTATTGCTGCGCGCGTCGGGAATGGCTTTCATCCTGATCCGAACCACGGCGGCAAGCATGTCCTCGGCTTCCCTTTCAAGCTGGGTCTGCTGTGGTTTCTGGACGCGCAGGATGGAGTCGTTCGCCTGCGCGACGCCGGTGGCCATTCCGAGGACGGCAGCCGCCAGCGCGCCCGAAATTCGAGTCTTGCTCATGGTCGACCCTCCCTTCAAACCGGCCGGCTTTATCCTATACTAAACGCCGCCCTTTTCCAGTCCGGACAAATCGGGTTCGTTCCTTGCTCAATCGATTCTCATTGCGGGTTCCCGGACGGGTGAACGCCTCCCGGCCCAGCCGGCTATGATCTCGCGATGAGCGCCTCGCGCGGCATGAGTCTGTTTCTCAATCTCGGGCATACGCTCGATCACCTCTTCATGCTCATTTTTCCGACCGTGGTGCTCGCGATGAGCGCCGAATTCGGCCTCGGCTACGCCGATCTCCTCCCGCTCGCGCTCGGCGGCTTCATCGCCTTCGGCGCGTTCTCGATCCCGGCGGGGTGGCTCGCGGACCGCTGGAGCCGCACCGGCATGATGGCGGTGTTCTTCTTCGGCATCGGCGGGGCGAGCATTCTCACGGGCTTCGCGGCCGGAACGGGGCAGATCGCACTCGGCCTCACGCTCATCGGCGTATTCGCCGCAATCTATCATCCGGTGGGCATCGCGATGCTGGTCGCACACCGGGAAAACGTCGGCCGGGTGCTGGGTGTGAATGGCGTCTTCGGCAACGTGGGAGTCGCCTTTTCCGCCTTGATCGCCGGCGCGCTCGCTGACGCAGCGGGCTGGCGCGCCGCGTTCATGGTCCCCGGCGCCATCGCGCTCGCCGTGGGCGCCGCGTTCGTCTTGCTCCCGCGCGGGGCCGCCGACCAAGCGCCCAAGCGGAAGATCGACCCGCACAGGATTTCCCGCGCCGATCTCGCCCGCGTATTCGCGATTCTGTCGGTCGCCACGGCCTGCGGCGGAGTGATCTTCAACGCCACCACCATTTCGATGCCGAAAGTGTTCGACCAGAGGCTTTCGACCCTGACCCACTCCACCCTGGGCATTGGCATGCTCGTCTGCGGCGTCTACCTGATCGCGGCGATGGCGCAGCTGTGCGTCGGCTGGTGGCTCGACCGCCGCTCGCTGAAATCCGTTTTCGTGCCCGTGGTCGCCCTGCAGGTGCCCTTGCTCCTGCTGGCGGGCGGCACCGAGAGCTACGCGATGCTGTTGGTGGCCGTGGCGATGATGTTCTTCGTGTTCGGGCAGATCCCGATCAACGACGCGATGATCGCGCGCTATACCAGGGAAGAATGGCGCGCGCGGGCCTACGCAGTGCGCTACGTGGTGTCGTTCAGCGCGAGCGCTACTGCCGTGCCGCTGGTCGCGTGGCTTTACAAGTCGAGCGGCGATTTCAAGCTGCTGTTCTTCGTGCTGGGAGCGCTCGCGCTCGCCACGCTGGCGGCGGCGCTGTTCTTTCCCGGCGAAAGGGAGAAAACCGCGGTCGCCAAGGAAATGGTGGTCTAGCGCAGACCGGCGAACGCCTATCACGAGCGCAGTAGATAAGAGAGGAGTCCCGGCCATGAAATTGACTCGAAGCCTTGCTTTCTTCGTTTTCACGACGCTCGCCACAGCCGCAAGCGCCCAGACGATCGGCATCGTCACCACGCCCGCCGGGTCTTTTTCCAATTCCGCCGGACAAGCCATCGCCAAGACGCTCGTCGAAAAAGGGAAGCTCCGGGCGATCGTCCAGGCGCAGGCGAGCACGGGCTTCGACGAGGTCGAGAGCGGCACGGCGGACTTCAATGTCTCGAACTCTTTCGACTCGACGTTTTTCGCCGAAGGCAGCGGCGAATACCAGGGGCAAGGCAAACACCCGGTCATGCGCTACGTAGGGGCGCTCATTCCTTACCGCGTCGCAATGCACGTGCGCGCCGACTCGAGCATCAAGACCATAGCCGACCTGAAGGGCAAGCGTGTCTCCAGCGACTTCAACGCGCAAAAGACCATCGCACGCATCATCGAGGCGCATCTCGCGAACGCCGGGTTGAGCTACAAGGACGTCGTGAAGGTCCCTGCACCAAACGTCGTGCGTCAGGCGGAAGATTTCATGAGCGGGAAGGTGGACGTGATGTTCTTTGCGCTCGGATCTCCGCAGGTCAAGCAGGCCCACGCGAGCGTCGGCGGCGTCCGGGTGCTGGAGGTGGATACCGCGCCGGACGCAATCAAGCGGGTCCAGGCGCTGCTTCCCGGCGCTTATGTCATTCAGGTGGGGCCCCCTCCGCCCATCGAAGGCATTGCCAAACCGACCCAACTGATTGCATTCGACATGGTTTTGATCACTCACGCCAAGGTGCCGGACGACGTCGTATACAGAGTGGCGAAGGCCCTGCACGAGAACAAACAGGACTTGGTCGCGACTTTCCCGCCCTTCGGGCTCTTTCAACCGCAGAACATGGCGAAACCGCTCGAGGGCGTTCCGCTGCACCCCGGCGCGGCGAAGTATTACAAGGAGATTGGTTTATCCAAGTGATGCGCGTGCCCGCTCCGCGGGCGTACGCGCGTCATCCACGCGGACGCGGGGATCCAGGGCGTTTCCCCGGATCATCGGGCTGGGTTCCAGCTTGGCCGTTCCTCGAAACTCGCTTTCGCTCGTTTTCGCGGGGATGACGGCTAGTTTACATCCAGCACCGGCAAAATCAGCTGCGATGGATGGCCGGCGTCGTGGTAAATCGTATCGCTGCCGATCTTGTCCGGGCGATAGACGTGGAAGAACAGGCCATCTGTAATTGGCGAATCTCCGCAGGCGATCTCGACCCGGATGCGGCTGCCCTTCTGGAAGCGCCAGGCGATCGCCATGAGGGGGATCTCGAGTTGGTAGACCTTGCCGGGCGTGAGGGGCTTCGGGTTCGCGTGGGTGAAGTGCGCAATGTCTTCGGTGCT
>DATDGA010000093.1:0-3613 GCA_036522335.1 Burkholderiales bacterium | reverse complement strand
GCTTGCGAATCCGGCGGGAATCGACGGCGATGCCGCTTGTGTCCACGCAGTTACGCCCGGGGGATTCACGCTGGTGTAGTTGTAGTTACCCGAGAAAATGCTTCCCGAGTCGCCGACGGCGACGAGTCTGGCCGTGCTGATTCCTGCGACCGGAACCACGCCGAAGGCGACCCCGTTGAGATTCGGCGGCGTGGGTGCGCCCATGGCCGTCCCTGGAGGAGTCCAATCCTTACCCGCCAATCTCGTGGTGGCGAGTGCCACGGGACTGCTGGGGCCGGCGTGACTGTCCTGGTTGGTCGCGTTCATGACGAACGCGTATTGGATCGCGTTGGGCAAGCCGGAGACGATTCTGGGGGATTGCGCGTCGAAAATGACCGGCACCCCTGTTGCGGCTGGGGTGACGCTACTACCGGGTCGAAAAAAGATCCAGTAAGTCAGCCCGGGCAGTTGATCCCAGGTTACCGTGACCTGGCCCTCTCCTTCCTTGACCTTCAGTCCGGTCGGGGCGTCACCGGGCGCGTCGGCTTGCCTGTGGCAGCCGGCGACCAGGATGAAAGACGCAATTGCCATTACGCGCAGCACGGGCGACTCACCTCTAGATTCCTCCAATGCCGAATGATATGCGGAACTGCAATCGGAAACATTTTCCCGGTGTGTGACAAACAGTAAGGCCCTCGCCGCGGGCGACACGTTTCGAAAGGGAGCTCGGATGGAGTAGCTGCTGCCCGGCGGCTGCGAGCGTCGTCGACGAGGGCCCACATGCTAATATGCCGCTCTAGCTGCGGCGAAAAATTGGCCAAATGTTCAATCCCAACAAGACTCTGCATCAAACCGACCCGGAGCTCTGGGCTGCCATCCAGAAGGAAAACCAGCGCCAGGAAGATCACGTCGAGCTGATTGCCTCGGAGAACTACGTGAGCCCCGCGGTGCTCGCGGCTCAAGGGTCGCAGCTCACCAACAAGTACGCCGAAGGCTATCCGGGCAAGCGCTACTACGGCGGCTGCGAATTCGTCGACATCGCCGAGCAGCTTGCGATCGACCGCGCGAAGCAGCTCTTCGGTTGCGATTACGCGAACGTGCAGCCCCACTCGGGCTCGCAGGCAAACCAGGCCGTGTACCTGTCGGTGCTCAATCCGGGCGATGCGATTCTCGGAATGTCGCTCGCTCATGGCGGGCATCTGACGCACGGTGCCTCCGTGAATTTGAGCGGCAAGCTCTTTCAGGCTCAGGCGTACGGGCTCGATGCGGAAGAGCGCATCGACTATCATCAAGTCGAGCAACTCGCGCGCACGCATCCTCCGCGCATGATCGTCGCCGGCGCCTCGGCGTATTCCCGGGTGATCGACTGGAAGCGGCTGCGGGCGATCGCCGACGGAATCGGCGCCTACCTGATGGCCGATGTCGCGCACTACGCGGGGCTCATCGTCGCCGGTCTGTACCCGAGCCCGGTGGGCATCGCGCATTTCGTAACGAGCACCACGCACAAGACTCTGCGCGGGCCGCGTGGAGGGCTCATACTCGCCGGCGCGGAACACGAGAAGATCCTCAACGCGACGATCTTTCCAAACCTGCAAGGCGGGCCGTTGATGCACGTGATTGCCGCAAAGGCGGTCGCTTTCAAGGAAGCGCTCGAACCGGGCTTCCGCGACTACCAAAGACAGGTAGTCGCGAATGCGAGGACGATGGCGAAGACCTTGCAGGCTCGCGGACTGCGCATTGTCTCCGGCGGCACCGACTGCCACATGTTCCTCGTCGATCTGCGCGCGAAGCGCATTACCGGCAAGGAGGCGGAGACGGTGCTCGGCCGCGCGCATATGACGGTCAACAAGAATGCAATACCGAACGATCCGGAAAAGCCCACCATCACGAGCGGCATCCGCCTGGGATCGCCCGCAATGACGACGCGCGGATTTCGAGAGCAGGAAGCCGGGCGTCTCGGGAACCTGATCGCCGACGTGCTCGATTCGCCGCGCGACGAAAAGGCGATCGAGCGTGCCGCAGCCGAGACCATCGAACTCTGTCGCGGTTTCCCGGTTTACCGCGCGGCGGAGCCCGTCGGCGCCCAACGAGTCGCGGCCGTCTAGCCGCGGGGAAATGCGATGAAGTGTCCGTACTGCAAGGCCGAGGATACTGCGGTGATCGACTCGCGGGAATCCGAGGACGGCGACAGCGTGCGCCGCCGGCGCCAGTGCGAATCCTGCGAAAAGCGCTTTACCACCTACGAGCGCACCGAGCTTTCCATGCCGATGGTGGTGAAGACCAACGGCAACCGCGTTCCCTATGACGGCGAGAAGATCCGCACCGGCTTCATGCGAGCGCTGCACAAGCGGCCGGTGCCCACCGAATACGTCGAGCAGGCGGTCAACCGGATCGAGCAGCGCATCCTCGCGCTCGGCGAGCGCGAGATCCCAAGCCGCGTGATCGGCGAGATGGTGATGCGCGAGCTGAAGAAGATGGATGACGTCGCCTACATCCGCTTCGCATCCGTGTACGAAGACTTCCAGCGCGTCGACGACTTCCGCGACGCGATCCTCGAGGTGAAGAAACCCGGCAGCAAGCGCACGCGCGGCGCCGCCAAGTAATGTTCACTGTGTATGTTCACTGCGGCCGACCATGAGTGCATGGAGCAGGCGCTCGAACTCGCCGCTCGCGGCCTTTACTCTACGACTCCCAATCCGCGCGTAGGCTGTATCGTCGTCAGTGAGGGCGCGGTCATCGGATCGGGCTGGCACGAGAAGGCCGGCATGCCACACGCGGAAGCCCTCGCGCTGCAGGCTGCTGGCGCGCGCGCGCGAGGTGCGACGCTCTATCTCAATCTCGAACCGTGCAGTCACCACGGCCGTACGCCACCCTGCGCCGATGCGATCGTCGCGGCCGGCGTCAAGCGCGTCGTGGCGGCGATTCAGGATCCCAATCCAAAGGTCGCGGGAGCAGGCTTCGCGAAACTGCGCGCCGCCGGAATCGCCGTCGAGCACGGGTTGAAGGAAGACGAGGCGCGCGAGCTCAATATCGGCTTCTTCGCTCGGATGACGCGCGGCCGACCCTGGGTGCGCATGAAGATCGCGGCGAGCCTCGACGGCCGCACTGCACTCGCCAACGGCAAGAGCCAGTGGATTACTGGAGAAGCCGCGCGGGAAGACGGGCATCGCTGGCGCGCGCGCGCCTGCGCGATTCTCACCGGCTTCGGGACGGTGAGGGACGACGATCCGCAGCTCAGCGTGCGCGGAGTCGATACGCCAAGGCAGCCGCTCAAGATCGTCGTCGATTCGAAATTCGAGACGTCTCCCTCGGCGCGGCTGCTGAAAGAGGGGAAGACGCTCGTCGCTGGTGCCGTGAACGACGCGAAGAGAATCTCCGCGCTCAAAGCGACCGGGGTGGAAGTGGTCATCATTCCGAACGCCGGCAGCAAGGTTGAACTGTTCAAGCTGATGGAAGAACTCGCGCGGCGGGAACTCAACGAAATTCACGTCGAGGCGGGAACAAAGCTGAACGGCTCGCTCCTGCAGGCAGGCGTCGTGGACGAGTTGCTCGTCTACCTCGCGCCTCGCGTCATCGGCGATTCGGGTCGGGGGATGTTCAGCCTGCCGGAGCTGACCGATCTGTCGCAAACCAC
>DATDGA010000092.1:0-3660 GCA_036522335.1 Burkholderiales bacterium | reverse complement strand
GAGACTGCACCAGCCCCTTCGATGCCGACGGCGGCAACCTGCTGTGCCGTGAGGTCACCGAGGCCGAGCGCCGTGCCAGGGCCGCGGAGGAAGAGCGGCAGGCCAGGGCCGCGGAGGAAGAGCGGCAGGCCAGGGCACGGAAGGAAGCCGCGGAGCGCGCCGAGCGCGAGCGCCTCGAGCGTGAGCGCGCCGAGCAGCTTGCCCGGGAAGAGGCCGCCCGGAAGGCGCGGGCTGCCGAGGAGGAGCGGCTCGCCGCCGAGCGCCGCCGGCTGGAGGCCGAGGCCACAGCCGCAGCCGCGGCTGCGGCAGAGCGCGAGCGTCAGGAGAGGCTGGCGGCAGAAGCCCGTGCCCGCCAGCTTGCCGAGCAGGAAGCGCGTGAGGCAGCCGCGCTTGAGTGTCGGCGTATCGAGCAGGAACGGCTCGACGGCCGCGCTGTACTCGAGAACTTTGTCGCCAACTACGGCAAGGACGCGGAATTCAAGGGGATAGCCAGGCAGATCAGCGCGTTCCTTGCCAAGGCTCGCAAGGCGAAGCCATGCCCGCCAGCATGAAGGCCAACGGGCCGCGCTATTAGGGGACTTTCCCATCCGTTGAATGAGACAAAAATGACGACGTCCAGCGATTCGAAACCAAAGTTTGATCTTCAACGCTTGAATACATAGGAGGATCCGATGAGCTCGAGCAATTCGCTGCGTTCCCGTATCGGCTTCAGGCATCTGTGGCTTTCGCTGGCGTTGGCGGCCTTGCCCGCGTCCGCGGACACGGTGCGCGTGTACATCACGAACAGCGCCGGCGACAACATTCACGTGATCGATCCGGCGACGAACAAGGTGGTGCAGGTGATCACCGGGATCGAGGCGCCGCACGGGATCGATTTCGCGCCGGACGGGTCGCGGGTGTACGTGAGCAACGAGTCGGACAGCACGCTGGACGTGGTGGATCGCAAGAGCGGGAAGGTCGTCAAGAAGGTTTCTCTGAGCGGCCATCCCAACAATATCTCGGTGTCGAAGGACGGCGGCCGGGTGGTGGTCGGGATCCGCGACGACCCGGGCGCGCTGGATGTGATCGACACGCAATCGCTCAAGGTGGTGAAGAGCATTCCGGTGCACGGCGGCCTGCACAATGTCTATGTGACGCCGGACAACAAGTTTGTGGTCACCGGCTCGATCCGGGCGAAGACGCTGACGGTGATCGATCTGAAGTCCGAGCAGATCGCCTGGGAGCTGAAGCTCGACCAGGGCGTGCGGCCGATGACTTTCGAGACGAATCCCGACGGCTCGGTCCGCCGCATTTTCGCCCAGCTCTCGAACCTGAACGGTTTCTCGGTGGTGGATTTCGCGCAGCGCAAGGAGACGCAGCGGATCGTGCTGCCGGCCGAGCCCACCGGATACGGGGTGGCCGAGCGGCGCGGCGATTCTCCCTCGCACGGCCTGGGCGTCGCGCCCGACGGCAAGACGCTGTGGGTCACGAGCATCTACGCCAACGCGGTGTTCGCGTACTCGCTGCCTGATTTGAATCTGTTGGGGCACGTCTCGCTGCCCGACCTCAAGCTCGCAGGGCGCGCCCCGATCGGCGCGGTGCCGAACTGGGTGACCTTCACGCCCGACAGCAAGCTGCTCTATATCTCCAACGCAGGGGCGCGCTCGGTGTCGGTGATCGACACCAAGGCGATGAAATCCGTGGCCACGGTGCCGGTGGGCGAGGTGCCCAAGCGCATCAACACCCTGGTGATGCGCTAGAGCGATCCCCGCTAGGTTTTCGCCGGCGCGTCCGGCTGGCCGGGGTGCTGCGCGGTCGCCGGATCGATGTGCGCCCAGGACCGCTTGCTCTTCGTCCAGATGTTGTTGATGATCTTCATGTCGCCGGCGTTGTCGAAAGTCCCGGCGCGCACGACCATGATCTCCGGGGTCTGCTCGCGCTGGCTGTAGATCGGCGAGCCGCAGTCGCCGCAGAAGTAGCGGTGCAGGGTGCGGCCGCTGTCGGCGACGGCGGTGTAGCGCTTCGGCTTCCCCCGCACGAGCCGGAAGTCCGCGCTCTTGATCGCGGCGTTGACGCTCCCGCCCGCGCCGCTCGTTTTCTGGCAGTTCCTGCAGTGGCAGGCGCGCAGCTCGGCGACGGGCGCGGAAATCGTGTAGCGGATCGCGCCGCACAGGCAGCTTCCGGTCAGCTTGTCGGTCATGGCTCGAATCTCCCTAGCTTATTGGGCGGAAGGCCCGCCGACCCAGCGCGCGAGGGTTTTCCAGTTCGGGTCGTTCTTGGTCGCGAACTGCCGGCCGCCCGTGTGGTAGGCGTTGCCGCCCGCTTCGGGCGCGAGCGGCTGCAGCAGCAGCAAGCTCTTCGCAGGATCGCCCGGCGCCACCAGGCGCGACACCACCTCGAAGTTGCGGCGCGACTGCTCCTCGGTCCAGAACTTTTCGCCCGGAGAAAGCTTCTCCAGGCGGAAGCTGTTGTTGCTGCGCTCGGAGTGGCACACGACGCAGCGTACGTGTCCGGGGCGCTTCGTCAGAAAGATCGGCTCGACGCGAGCCTTGAAGAATTCGTAATCGAGCGATTGGGCTGCCGCGGGGAGCCCCGGCAAGAGCGCGGCCATCGCCGCAATCATTCCCAGATGAACCGACTTCATGGATGAAACCTCCTTTGATTCTGGTGGGACTCCACTCGGTGAGGAGTTTATCATCGGGGCTCGAACTCATCGAAAGAGCAGCTTGAGCTTGCGACCCGTGCTCGCCGTGCTGGCGCTTGCAGCTCTTGCAAGCGCCGCGGCGCAAGAGTATCCCGTCAGGCCGATACGCCTGATCGTCCCGTTTCCCCCCGGGGGCGGGACGGATATCGCGGCGCGCACGATCTCGAACAAGCTGTCCGAAACGGTCAAGTGGACTTTCGTGGTCGAGAACAAGCCGGGTGCGGGCGGCAATCTGGGCGTCGAGCAGGCGGTCAAGTCTCCGGCGGACGGCTACACGCTCGTGATCGGGCAGACGAGCAACCTCGCGATCAACCCGGCGCTCTACGCGAAGCTGCCTTACGATCCCCTCAAGGATCTGAGTCCGGTCGCGCTCATCGTTTCGGCGCCGGTGGTCTTCGTCGTGACGGCGAATTCCCGGTACGGATCCCTCGCCGATCTCGTCGCCGCGGCGAAGCGCGATCCGGGAGGCGTGAGCTTTGCTTCGCCCGGAAACGGCACGGTCTCGCACCTGGCGGGCGAGCTTCTGCAGCACGCCGCGGGCGTCAAGCTGACGCACGTGCCCTACAAAGGCGCGGCGCAGGCGATGGGCGATCTTCTCGGCGGGCAAGTGCAGTCCTTCATGTCCTCGGTGCCTTCTGCGCTCGCGCAGATCAGGGGAGGGAGACTGCGCGCCATCGCGGTGACGTCGGCGAAGCGCGCCGTGCAGCTGCCCGATGTGCCGACGATCGCCGAGTCCGGCTACCCCGGATTCGAAGCGACCACCTGGTACGGCTTGCTCGCACCGGCCGGCACGCCGGGGGCGGTCATCGCGCGGCTCAGCACGGAACTGAACCGCGTGCTCGAAATGCCCGAGGTGCGCGAACGCCTTGCGACCGAGGGCGGCGAGGTCCTGGGCGGATCGCCCGAACGGTTTGCGTCGCTCCTCAGGGCCGATCGCGCGAAGTGGGGACGGGTTGTGAAGGAATCGGGAGCCAAGG
>DATDGA010000091.1:0-10374 GCA_036522335.1 Burkholderiales bacterium | reverse complement strand
AGTTCGGCCTCTTGCCATTTTTCTTGCCTCACCAGACGCAGTGCTTGTGTGAAGCACTCCTCCCTTTCCATATATTGCTCGAATGTGATATCCGTTTCGTGCGCCTGCATGGCCTCTTGAAGCTCCTGACGACCCACCTCCAATTCCGCAGCCGATAACGCCCTAATAGGAGGAGACTCAATGAACGCAATGACACAGTCCTTGACGCTGCTGATCGGCCGGGTCCTGGTCGGATCGCTGTTCCTGGTGGCGGGTATTCGCCACTTCATGTTCTACGCGGGGAGCGTCGGCTACTTCACCAAGCTGGGATTCCCGGCGCCCGAGGCAATGGTCTGGCTCTCCATCATCATCCACATCGTCGGCGGCATCCTGCTGATCGTAGGCTGGAGGACGCAATGGGCGTCATGGGTGTTGCTGGCGCTCGTCGTGATCGCGACCGCCATGGCGCACCGCTTCTGGCAGTTTGATGCCGCGCAGTACGTAAACCAGCTCAACCACTTCCTGAAAAACCTGGCGATCATCGGCGGGCTGCTTTACGTCATCACGTTCGGCGCGGGCGCGATGAGCGCGGACGGCCGCAAGCGGGGTGGGGGCAGCGCTTAATAGGGCGCGGCCGGCTTCGCGCGGGCGGCTACTCCCGCGGCACCGTGTCGATAAAGGACTGGCGCTCGGATAGCTTTGCAAACGCCCGCTCGAGGTTGGCGTGATCCTTTGTCCACTCCATCTTCGGGTAACGGAACTCGAGCCACCCGAGGCAGACGCCGAGGGCGATGTCGGCGAGCGTGTAGCCGTTCCCCGTGCACCAGGGCTTGTCGCCCAGCTCGGCATCCATCGCGGCGAGTCCCGCGCCGACCTTGCCCAACTGGCGCTCGATCCAGGAGGCGCTCCGAAGTTTCGCTTCGCGCTGGTTTTCCAGGCGCGCGAGCACGCCCGCGTCGAGCACGCCGTCGGCGAGGGCCTCCCAGCGCCGCGCCTCGACGCGCTCGCGATTCTCCGCGGGGATGAGGCGCGATAGCGGCGAGGCATTGTCGAGAAACGCCACGATCACACGCGAGTCGAACAGCGTCCTGCCGTCGTCGAGCTCGAGCACCGGCACCTTTCCGAGCGGGTTGAGCTTCGCCGCTTTCGAGTCGTCTTTCCAGACATTGTCGATTTCGAAGTCGTAGTCGATTTTCTTTTCCGCCAAGACGATGCGCACCTTGCGCGTATACGGACTGGCGAGCGAGCCGATCAGTTTCATTTCCGGAAATGTTCCTGCAAAGAAGAAGTCGATTGAGCGGAAACCCGGCGGGCCCCGCAGCGGGAAGCCATTCTAACACTCCTCGGACTGCAAACGGCTAAGCTGTGTCCCGCAGGCAGGCTCTGAAGCGCTGCCGAAGCTCGCGCAGCACATCGTGCTCGAACCAGGGGTTTCGCTTCATCCAGAGCCGATTGCGCGGACTGGGGTGGGGCAGGGGGAAAAACTCCGGCAGATACTCGTCCCGGGAGCGCACGGTTTCGGCAAGCGTCTTTTTTCTTCGCGGGTCGAGGTAGTAGGCCTGGGCATAGCTGCCGATGAGCAGCGTGAGCCGAATGCGCGGGAGCATCGCGCGCAGCCTGGGATGCCAGTGCGGCGCGCACTCGGGCCGCGGCGGGAGATCTCCCGATTCGCCCGTGCCCGGGTAGCATAGGCCTGCGGGGATGATAGCGATGCGGCGCTCGTCGTAGAATGCGTCGCGGTCGATGCGCAGCCACTCTCTCAGCAAATCACCCGAAGGATCGTTCCACGGAATTCCGCTCTCGTGGACTCGCCGGCCGGGCGCCTGCCCAACGATCAGGACGCTCGCGGTGGTCGAAGCGCGCAGCACCGGCCTCGGCGGATTGGGAAGATGAGCTTCGCAGATCCTGCAGGCCCGGACCTCGGCGAGCAGGCGTTTGAACTCGACGGGCTTCACACGCACCTTGAGATCGACGGACTTCACACGCATGCTAAAATCGGTACTGTCCGCCATACAGGCTCCGTTGATGCCGCCGCCATCACCGCTTAGCGCATTATCCCCTCTGGACGGACGCTATCACAAGCAACTCGAGCCGCTCCGGACCTGCTTCAGCGAATCGGCCCTCTTCCGTTTCCGCATCGCGATAGAAATCCGCTGGCTGCTCGCGCTCGCTGCGGAGTCCGCGATCGCCGAGCTGAAACCATTCTCGAAGGAAACAAACAGGGACCTCGAACGCCTCATTGAGACTTTCTCCGAGGAGGACGCTGCGCAGGTGAAGGCGATCGAGGCCGAAACCAACCACGACGTCAAGGCGATCGAGTACTGGCTGAAGAAGCGCCTCGCGGGAAATCCCGAGGGCGAGCGCGTTGCCGGGTTCGTGCATTTCGCATGCACTTCGGAAGACATCAACAACCTCGCCTACGGCCTGATGATGAAGGAGGGGCGCGACCGGGTACTCCTGCCCTCGCTCGATCGCGTGATCGAGTCGCTCGCCGGGCTCGCCCGGCAGCTCGCCGACGCGGCCATGCTCGCGCGCACGCACGGTCAGCCCGCCTCCCCGACGACGCTCGGCAAGGAGCTCGCGAATGTCGTGCACCGCCTGCGGCGCGCGCGGCGCTCGATCGCCTCGGTATCCCTGACCGGGAAAGTGAACGGCGCGGTCGGCAACTACAACGCACACCTCGCTGCGTATCCGGACTTCGACTGGGAACGCTTCGCAAAGGGCTTCGTCGAATCGCTGGGACTGGAATTCAATTCCCATACGACGCAGATCGAGCCGCACGACTGTCTCGCCGAGCAATTCGACGCGATCGCGCGCGCCAACACCGTGCTCCTCGATCTCGACCGCGACCTGTGGGGATATATTTCCCTCGGCTACTTCAGGCAGAAGACGAAGGCGGGCGAAGTCGGATCCTCGACCATGCCGCACAAGGTCAATCCGATCGATTTCGAGAATTCAGAAGGCAATCTCGGGATCGCGAACGCGCTCCTGCGGCATCTTTCGGAGAAGCTGCCGGTGTCCCGCTGGCAGCGCGACCTCTCGGACTCCACGGTGCTGCGGAACGTCGGCGTCGCGCTGGGCCACAGCGTGCTCGCGTATGAATCCTGTCTCAAAGGCCTTTCCAAGCTGGAGGCCGATGTCCCGCGCATGCTCGCCGATCTCGAGGCGAACTGGGAGGTGCTTGCGGAAGCGGTGCAGACGGTGATGCGGCGATTCGGGCTGCCCGACCCCTACGAGCAGTTGAAGGCATTGACGCGCGGCAAGCGCGTGGATGGCGAAGCGCTGCGCGCATTCATCCGCGGCCTCGCGCTGCCGGGCGCGGAAAAGGCGAGACTGCTCGAGCTCACGCCGGCGCGCTACACCGGCAAGGCTTCCGAGCTCGCACGCAAGGTCTAGATAACCTACCTTGATTCCTCAAGCCTTGCGCCGGGCGCTCGCCGATTTCGGCGGTGTCTACTTCGTGAACGGCTTGGTCGCGTTCCTTTTCGCGGCCTCGGGGCCGGTCGCGATCATCCTTGCGGTGGGTACTCGCGGCGGGCTCGCGCCCTCGGACCTTTCCTCGTGGATTTTCGGCGCTTTCTTCGCGAACGGGCTGATCAGCATCGCCTTCTGCTGGATTTACCGGCAGCCTCTCGTTTTTTTCTGGACGATTCCCGGGGCGGTGCTCGTCGGGCCGGCGCTAGTCCACCTGAGCTATGCGGAGGTGATCGGCGCGTACCTCGCCACCGGCCTCCTCATGCTCGCGCTCGGTCTCTCCGGATGGGTGCGGCGCGCGATGGAAGCGGTGCCGATGCCGATCGTGATGGGCATGGTGGCGGGCGTGTTCCTGCGCTTCGGCCTGGATCTCGTTTTCGCGATCCGCGACGACTTCTGGATCGCCGCGCCGATGGCGGCGGCGTTTCTCGCGCTCGGCGCTTCGCAAAAGCTCGCGCGTCTCATGCCGCCCCTGATCGGCGCGCTCGCGGCCGGCGCGATCGCGATCGTCGCGCTCGGCAGGTTCGAGGCCGCGCCGCAGGCCGCGGCGCTCGTCCATCCGAATCTTTATCTGCCGGCCTTCTCGTGGCGCGCGATGGTCGAGCTGGTCGTGCCGCTCGCCATCACCGTGCTCGTCGTGCAGAACGGGCAGGGCATCGCGGTGCTGCGCGCGGCCGGCCACGCACCGCCCGTGAACGCGGTGACGATCGCCTGCGGTGCGGGATCGATCGTCACTGCTTTCGTCGGCGCAGTCTCGACCTGCCTCACCGGCCCGGTGAACGCGATCATTTCTTCCTCGGGTGAGAAGCGCAGGCACTATACCGCAGGGATTCTCGTCGGACTGCTGGCGCTGGCTTTCGGCCTCTTCGCGCCCTTTTTCACGGGCCTCATGCTCGCCGCGCCGAAAGCCTTCATCGCGGCGCTTGCCGGCCTCGCCATGCTGCGCGTGCTGCAGACCGCCTTCACGGTCAGCTTCAGGGACCGCTTCGCACTGGGTGCGCTGGTCACTTTTCTCGTCACCGTGGCGGACGTCCCGATTCTCTCCATCGGTGCGCCGTTCTGGGGGCTCGTGTTCGGCTACGGCGCGTCGCGCCTTCTCGAGCGCAGCGATTTTCCTGCGACCGGCTGAAATGTCCGTCGCGCTCCGCGGCGCTTTTTGCGGAGCGGTGTCCATTTCACTCGAGACGGGGAAACCGAGGCGTCAGCGAGGTCGGGGCGGTGAAGCAGGCCGCGCAAGCTTGACGCGCGGCCGGTCGTTACTACTTTTTCTCGTTCGGAATCGGCGCGAGCGCGCGCAGGTAGGCGATCACCGCGTTGAGGTCGTCCGGCACGAGCTTGCCCGTCGTGTTGGTGACCACCTCGCCCATGGACTCGGCGGCGACGTCGCCGTCGGGGGTGATCCCGGTGGTGAGGAAGTCCTGCAGGTCCTTGTCGCTCCACTTCTTGAGGCCCGTGGGTGTGAGGTTCGCGACGTCCTTGCCGTCCGGGCCTTTGCCGCCGGCGAGGAAGCGGCTCGTCTTCGGACCGCCGAAGAAGTTGCGCGGCGTGTGGCATTCGCCGCAGTGGCCGAGCGCCTGCACCAGGTAGGCGCCGCGATTGGCCATGGCCGAGAGTCCCGGAAGGTCGGTGAAAGGGCCGGGCGCGAAGAAGAACCATTTCCAGAAAGTGACCAGCCAGCGCCAGCCGAAGATGAACCAGAGATCGTGCTCCTTGCTCGGCTGGGCGCTCGGCGGTAGCGTGCGCAGATAGGCCCAAAGATCGCGCAGGTCGGCGTCGACGATCTTGGTGAACGACGGGTAGGGAAATGCGGGGAAGTAGTTCGAGCCGTCGCGCCGTTCGCCCTGACGCACCGCACGGATGAAATCGGTCTCGGTCCAGCTTCCGATTCCCGCTTTCGGATCGGGCGTGATGTTCGGGCCGTAGAAGGTGCCGAAAGGCGTCTTCAGTGCGCGGCCGCCCGCGAACGGCACCGCGTCCTTCTTCTCCTCGGTGTGGCAGCCGATGCAGCCGCCGGCTTTCGCCAGATATTCGCCGCGCTTGGCGTCGCCCTGCGCTGAAGCGAGGCCCGCCGCGAATGCGAGCAGCGCGCCAAGCGCGGCGCGAGCGAAGGTGCAGGAGCGAGGCAGGGTCATGGGCTGCGCGATTTTAGCAAAGGCGAAGACCGCGACGGTTTAGGGTTCGTTTCAAAAAAGACCGCGTCATCCCCGCGAACGCGGGGATCCAGTGACTTTAGCGCCGCTGGATTCCCGCTTGCGCGGGAATGACAACATTCGCTCTCGCTCATTTTCAAACCGGTTAGTAAAAGAAAAGCCCCGCCGGAGCGGGGCTTTCGGGATCGACCGACCTTGCTTACTGCTTCTGGCGGAAATTCTCGTGGCAGCCGCCGCAGGTCTTGCCGACTGCGCCAATCGCCGTTTTCTGAGCGGCCTCGTCCCCGCCTCTGCTCACCTTCACGAGCGCCTGAACCGCGTTCTGGAAGTTGTCCTGGGCTTCCTTGAACTTGGCTCCTTCGCTCCAGATCGCCGGAAGGGCGGCGGTTTTCACGCCCGCGTCCTTGGTGCTCTCGGCGAAGCCGTCCCAGGGCATCCGGCTCAGCGCGTCGAGAAACGACGAGTTGAGCGCGACGGTGTCGGCGTTGTACGGAACCTTGCCTTGGGCCATGCCGGCCATCGGGCCGAAATACTTGCCTTGCAGGGTCATCGCTGCCTGGCGCTGCTTCACCATCACTTCCGGCTTGGCTTGGGCAAATGCGGCAACGGTGTAGCCCGCGCCCAGCGCCAGGGCAAGACCGGTCAATAGAAGTCTCTTCTTCATCCGATTCTCCTCATTCTCAGGTTGATATACGACGGGGTAGCGGTATTTGCCGCATGGGAACGATAACAGTTCCCGGCGGCGGTTTATTCCCGGAGGTGCATCGCGGAGTCTAGCATGGGCGTCCGGCCCGAAGGCCGGGTGACCCGCTAGACCACCGCCTCCTCCTTCTTTTCCTTGAGCGGTTTCACCAGATCCTCGCGCGCGATGCCGAGCCAGCGAACGATGGGCGCCATGACCAGCACCGAGGAATAGATCCCGAAAAGAATGCCGATAGTGAGCGCGAGCGCGAAGTAGTGCAGCGCGGGCCCTCCGAAGACCAGCATCGAGGTCACCATGGTCTGGGTGCAGCCGTGGGTGATGATGGTGCGGGAAATCGTCCGGGTGATGGCGCTGTCGATGATCTCGGTGACCGAGGCTTTCCTCATCTTCCTGAAGTTCTCGCGGATCCGGTCGGCGATCACCACCGACTCGTTCACCGAGTAGCCGAGCACCGCGAGCACCGCCGCGAGCACCGGCAGCGAGAATTCCCACTGGAAGAGGGAGAAGAACCCGAGGATGATCACCACGTCGTGCAGGTTGGCGATGATCGCTGCCACCCCGAATTTCCACTCGAAGCGAAGCGCGAGGTAACCGACGATGCCGAGCGATGTGATGAGGAGCGCGAGGGCGCCGTTCTCGGCAAGCTCGCGCCCGACTTGCGGGCCTACGAATTCGACCCGACTCAGTTCGGTGCACTTGCCAATCAGGTCGTTTCGCTGCTTTGCGAGTTGATCGAGCTTTTCCTTCGGTCGTTCGCGTTCGTCAAGTTTGACTAATTCACGAAACAAATCGTGCATCGGCGCGCAAGCTTGGGCTTCGCCCGGTGACGGCGATTTCGTCAGTTCGGCGAATACCTGCTCACTCTGACGCGCGGTACTTTTGTTGACGTCCGTTTCAACGCGCTTGAGGGGCAGGCGAATAAGTATGTCCCGAGAGGTGCCAAAGTTCTGCACCTGAGCGTCTTGAAAGCCAACAGCGGCAAGAGCTTTTCGGACACTTTCTACATCTGCGGTCTGTTGGTAATGTACTTCCATCACGGTGCCGCCGGTGAATTCGATCGAGAAGTTCAGCCCCTTGGTGGCGAGAAAAAAGACCGCGAGCAGGAACGTGACGAGCGACACCACGTTGAACGCCAGCGCATGGCGCATGAACGGGATGTCACGGCGGATCTTGAAGAATTCCATCAGCGCCCCGGGCTCAGGTCCACGAAGTATTGCCGATCGCAACGTGCTCGAGTTTCCGGCGCGTTCCGTAGACGAGGTTCACCATGCTCCGGCTCACCACGACCGAGGAGAAGATCGAGGTGAGGATGCCCAAGCAGTGCACGACGGCGAAGCCGCGCACCGGACCCGAGCCGAAGATGAGGAGCGCGAGGCCCGCGATCAGCGTCGTGACGTTGGAGTCGAGAATCGTGCCGAAGGCGCGCTCGTAGCCCGCGTGGATCGCCGCCTGCGGTGTCGCGCCGCCGCGCAACTCCTCCCGCA
This sequence comes from Burkholderiales bacterium, assembly GCA_036522335.1. Classification (GTDB taxonomy): domain Bacteria; phylum Pseudomonadota; class Gammaproteobacteria; order Burkholderiales; family SG8-39; genus VBDM01. The sequence continues at coordinate 2,584 of DATDGA010000091.1, read as the reverse complement.
CGCGCTCGTTGATGAGCACGTTGGCGTCGATCGCCATGCCGAGCGTGAGCGCGATCGCGGCGATGCCGGGAAGCGTGAGCGTGGCCTGGAGCATGGACAGCAGCGCCACGAGCAGCAGCAGATTGGAGCACAGAGCGAGGGTCGAGAACACCCCGAACAGCGAGTAGTAGACGACGATGAAGAGCGACAGCGCGGCGAAGCCGTAGATGGTGGAGTCGAAGCCCTTCTTGATGTTGTCGGCGCCGAGCGAGGGGCCCACGGTGCGCTCCTCGATGATTTCCATGGGAGCCGCGAGCGCTCCGGCGCGTAAGAGCAGCGCCACGTCGTTCGCCTCGACGGTGCTCATGCGGCCGCTGATCTGGACGCGCCCGCCCCCGATCTCGCTCCGGATCACCGGCGCGGTGACGACCTCGCCCTTGCCTTTCTCGATCAAAAGGATCGCCATGCGCTTGCCGACGTTCTCGCGCGTATATTCCTTGAAGATTCGGGCCCCGGTTGCGTCGAGCGTGAGGTGGACCGCGGCTTCCTGGGTCTGGTTGTCGAAACCCGGCTGGGCATCCGTCAGCCGATCGCCGGTCAGTACGACCTGTTTTCGGACTACGAGGGGCTGGCCGTTTCTCTCGACGTAGAACTCGTCGCCGAAAGGCACTTGCCCGGCCGCCGCGGCGGCGAGCGCTCCAGCGTTCATGTTGTCCTCGTCCACCATCCGCACTTCGAGGGTCGCGGTGCGTCCGAGGAGCTCTTTGGCTCTGGTTGGGTCCTGGATACCCGGCAGTTGCACGACCACGCGGTCGGAGCCCTGCTGCTGGATCACCGGCTCGGCCACACCCAGTTCGTTGATGCGGTTGTGCAGCGTCTGGATGTTCTGCTTGAGCGCGAACTCCTGGGTGCGCTTCTGCGCCTCGGGACGGATAGCTGCGACCAGGGTCAGATCGCCGCCGCCGCCCGCATCGGCGAGCTGCAGATCGGGGAGCTGCTCGGCAATGATGGTGCGCGCCTTGTCGCGGGTCTCCGTATCGCGAAAGTGGATGACGACGTTGTTGCCTTCGCGCGCGATCCCGGTGTGACGCACGTTCTTGTCGCGCAGTTGGGAGCGTACGTCGCCGGCGAGGCTCTCGGCGCGTTTGGCGATCGCCGCACGCATGTCCACCTGTAGTAGGAAATGCACGCCGCCGCGCAGATCCAGGCCGAGGTACATCGGCAGCGCGTTGATGGCGGCGAGCCATCGAGGAGAATTCGGCAGAAGGTTGAGAGCTACGGTGTAGGAGGGATTGGCTGCGTCGGGATTAAGCGTACGCTCGAGAAGGTCTTTCGCCTTGAGCTGGGTGTCGGTGTCGGCGAGCCGCACCTTGACGCCCGCGGCGTCGAGGAAGATTCCCGTCGGCTGGATCCCGGCCTCCTTGAGCGTTTCCTCGACGCGCCCGAGAATCGTAGTGTCCACTTTAAGTGTCGCGCGGGCCGGGGAGACCTGCACCGCAGGCGCTTCGCCGAAGAAATTCGGCAGCGTGTAGAGCGCCCCGAGCGCGAGCGCCATAGCAATGGTGATGTAGACCCAGAGGGGATAGCGATTCATCTGCAAAGCTTTGGAGAGGTCAAACCGCCGGCACCCTGGGATTCTTCAGGTTTTTCGCTAGATCGACTTGATCGTGCCCTTGGGGAGGAGCGTCTGGATCGCGCTCCTTTGAACCTGCACCTCGGTATTGGGTGCGATCTCGATAGCCACGTAGGTTTCGCCGATCTTGACGATTTTCCCCAGAACGCCCCCCGAAGTAATCACCTCGTCGCCTTTTTGCAGCGCCTCGGTCATCTGCTTGTGCTCCTTGGCCCTTTTCATCTGCGGGCGGATCATCAGGAAATACAGCAGGACGAACATGCCGATGATGACGATGAACTGCTCGTAGCCGGCGCCGGGAATGCCGGACGGCATGCCCTGCGCGAATGCGGGGGAAATCAACACGTGGGTCTCCAATGCAATGTCAGCAAGCGCGGGAGTATACCATCGGAGAACCGCGGCTCATCCGGTTTTCCCGCCCGTTTTTCGCTGCTGGCGAAACTTCGCGATGGTGTCCGGCAGACGCCCGGCGCCGATGGCCTCTCGCAGTTCGCGCATGAGGGTCTGGTAGTAGTGCAGGTTGTGCAGGGTATTGAGCCGGGCGCCGAGAATCTCGTTGATTTTCTGCAGGTGGTGCAGGTAGCTGCGCGAGAAATGGCGGCAGGCATAGCAGGGGCAGCTGTCGTCCAGGGGGCTCGTGTCCTCGCGGTAGCGGGCATTGCGGATCTTGACGTCGCCAAAGCGCGTGAACAGCCAGCCGTTGCGTGCGTTTCGCGTGGGAAGCACGCAGTCGAACATGTCGATTCCCGCCGACACCGCATCGACGATGTCCTCGGGCGTGCCCACGCCCATGAGGTAGCGCGGTTTACCGGCCGGAAGCCGCGCCGCCGTGTGCGCCATGATCCTGCGCATATCGCGCTTGGATTCCCCTACAGAAAGCCCGCCGATGGCGTAGCCGTCGAAACCGATGTCGGTCAGACCTGCGAGCGACTCGTCGCGCAGCGCCTCGAACATTCCCCCCTGGACGATGCC
>DATDGA010000090.1:0-1780 GCA_036522335.1 Burkholderiales bacterium | reverse complement strand
CGTGGATGAGCGCCGACACCAAGCGCCAGGCCGTCGGCAAGCTCGACACCATCGTCAACAAGATCGGCTATCCGGATCGCTGGCGCGACTACAGCGCGGTCGAGGTGAAGCGCGATGATCATTTCGGCAATGTGTGGCACGCCACGGCCTTCGAAGGGCACCGGCAGCTGGCCAAGATCGGCAAGCCGCTCGATCGTGCCGAGTGGGGCATGACGCCGCCGACGGTCAACGCCTATTACAACCCGCAGATGAACGACATCAATTTCCCGGCCGGCGTGCTGCAGCCGCCGCTGTACGACCCGAAGCTCGACGATGCCCCCAACTACGGCAATACCGGCGGCACCATCGGCCATGAGCTCACGCACGCCTTCGACGACGAGGGCCGGCAGTTCAACGCCGCCGGCAACCTGAAGGACTGGTGGACGCCGGCCGACGCGGCAGGATTCAAGGAGCGCGCGCAGTGCATCGTCGATCAGTATGCGCAGTACGTGGTCGTCGATGATATTCACATCAACAGCAAATTGACGCTCGGCGAGGATATCGCGGATCTGGGCGGTCTGATCCTGGCGCACATCGCCTGGCGGGCGCAGATCGCGAATACCCACCTCGAGGATCGCGACGGCCTGACGCCGGAGCAGCGCTTCTTCGTCGGCAACGCGCAGTGGGCCTGCAACAATGAGCGTCCGGAAAACATGCGGTTGCATGCCAAGACGGATCCGCACTCGCCGGGCCGCTACCGCGTGAACGGCCTGGTCGTGAACATACCGGAGTTCGCGCAGGCCTTTGCCTGCAAGGTTGGCCAGCCGATGGTGAGCCCGAAGCCCTGCCGGGTGTGGTGAACGGCGGCGCGTCCGCCCGATGACGCTGCTGAATCTGCTCTCCGCGGAGCTCGCCTACGGACTCACCCCGCTGCTGGACCAGGCGGCCTGCGCACTGGAAGAGGGCGATCGGGTTGGGCTGATCGGCCGCAATGGGACCGGCAAGTCCACGCTCCTCAATGTCTTTGCCGGCCGCACCGCCCTCGATGATGGCGAGGTGCAGCGCCGTGACGGCCTGCGCGTCGCCACGGTGGAGCAGGAGCCCGAGCTGCCGCCGGCCGACACCCTGTTCGAGAGCCTGCGCCAGCGCGGCGGGCTCGAGGATGTCGATGACGAGCGGCAGCGCTGGCGCGGGGAGGCGCGGCTGGTCGAGTTCGCCTCGCGCTTCGGGCTCGACGGCACGATCGATCCGTCCCTGGCCTCGGGTGGCGAGCGCAAGCGCGCGGCGCTGGCACTCGCGCTGTCGCTCGAGCCCGAGCTCCTGCTGCTCGATGAACCCACCAATCACCTGGACATCGCCGGGATCGAGCAGCTCGAGGAGCTGCTACTGAAGTCTCCGGCGCTCGTGTTCGTGACGCATGATCGCTGGTTTCTCGATCGGGTGGCGACGCGCATCCTGGAACTGGATCGCGGCTGGCTGCGCAGCTATCCGGGCAATTACTCCGCCTATGAGCGCCAGAAGACCGCCGAGCTCGCGGCCGAGGCGGTGGGCCGGCGCAAGTTCGACAAGTTCTGGGCGCAGGAGGAAGTGTGGATCCGCCGCGGCGTCGAGGCGCGGCGCACACGCAACGAGGGTAGGGTGCGCCGCCTCGAGGCGCTGCGCAATGAGCGCGCCGTGCGGCGCGAGCGCATCGGCAACCTGCGGCTCTCGATCGACGCGAGTGAGCGCTCCGGAAAACTGGTGGCGGAGCTCGGCGGAGTGTCGAAGCGCTACGACGAGCGGGTGCTGGTCACGAATCTTG
>DATDGA010000089.1:0-10550 GCA_036522335.1 Burkholderiales bacterium | reverse complement strand
CCTCAGGTCAGTACCGGTAATGGTCCGCCTTGTACGGACCCTGCTTGGGGACGCCGATATAGCGGGCCTGAGCGTCGGTAAGTTCGGTGAGCTGCGCGTTGAGCTTTTTCAGTTGCAGCCGCGCCACCTTCTCGTCCAGGTGCTTCGGCAACACGTATACGCCGACCGGATACTTGCCCGAACCCTTCTGCGACTCGGTCCACAGCTCGATCTGCGCGATTGTCTGGTTGGCGAAGGACGAGCTCATTACGTACGAGGGGTGCCCGGTGCCGCAGCCCAGGTTCACCAGCCGCCCCTTGGCGAGGAGGATGATCCGCTTGCCGTCGGGAAATATGACGTGGTCGACCTGCGGTTTGATCTCCTCCCATTTGTACTTCTCGATGGAGGCGATGTCAATCTCGTTGTCGAAGTGGCCGATGTTGCAGACGATGGCTTGGTTCTTCATCTTCTTCATGTGATCGTGCGTGATCACGTGGAAGTTGCCGGTAGCGGTGACGAAGATGTCGGCCTTGTCGGAGGCGTAGTCCATGGTCACCACGCGGTAGCCCTCCATCGCCGCCTGGAGCGCATTGATCGGGTCGATCTCGGTCACCCATACCTGCGCCGAGAGCGCGCGCAGCGCCTGGGCGCTGCCCTTGCCCACGTCGCCGTAGCCGCATACCAGCGCCACCTTGCCCGCGATCATCACGTCGGTGGCGCGCTTGATGCCGTCGACCAGCGATTCGCGGCAGCCGTAGAGGTTGTCGAACTTGCTCTTGGTGACCGAATCGTTGACGTTGATCGCCGGGAAAGCGAGCCTGCCCTCCTTGTGCATCTGGTACAGGCGGTGCACGCCGGTGGTAGTTTCCTCGGTCACGCCCCTTACCTGGGCGAGGCGGGTCGAATACCACTTCGGATCGCGGGCAAGCTTGGCCTTGATCGCGGTGAACAGGAACTTTTCTTCTTCGCTGGACGGCTTGGCGATGAGCGAAGCGTCCTTCTCGGCGCGTGCGCCTAGGTGCAGCAGCAGGGTCGCGTCGCCGCCGTCGTCCAGGATCATGTTGGAGTAGCCGTTGTCGGGCCACTCGAAGATGCGGTGGGTGTAGTCCCAGTATTCCTCCAGCGACTCGCCTTTGTAGGCGAATACCGGCGTGCCCTTCACGGCGATCGCCGCGGCGGCGTGGTCCTGGGTGGAGAAGATGTTGCACGAGGCCCAGCGCACCTGCGCGCCCAGCGCCTGCAGCGTCTCGATCAGCACTGCGGTCTGGATGGTCATGTGGAGTGAGCCGCTGATGCGCGCGCCGCGCAGCGGCTGGGTCGCGGCGAATTCCTCGCGGATCGCCATCAAGCCGGGCATCTCGGTCTCGGCAATGGCGATTTCCTTGCGGCCCCAGTCGGCGAGCGCAAGATCGGCCACGTGAAAGTCCTGCTTGGATTTGAGTACGGCGCTCATCCCGCGCCCTCCTTGGTTCAAAGAGTTTGCGAGCGCCGTTGCAATGTCAATCCCCGAGCCTGGCGAACCTGGCGGTTCGTTGCAACGCTCCTCGGAGAGGGGCAACATTATACCGCAATGAAAAAGCCCGGCGCAGAGCCGGGCTTTTCTTTAGCTCGCGTCGTATCAGGCCATTGCCGGCTGCTTGATCCCGGAATCGGCCGCGAGCGCACGTGCCTTGTCCGTAGCCTCCCACGTGAACTCGGGCTCGTCGCGGCCGAAATGGCCGTAGGCAGCGGTTTTCTCGTAGATCGGGCGAAGCAGGTCGAGCATCTGAATGATGCCTTTCGGGCGCAGGTCGAAGTGCTTCTGAACCAGCTCCGAGAGCTTCTCGTCCGAGATCTTGCCGGTGCCGTGGGTGGTGACCATGACGCTGGTGGGCCGTGCCACGCCGATGGCGTAGGAAACCTGAACCAGGCACCTCGACGCGAGTCCCGCGGCGACGATGTTCTTGGCGACGTAGCGTGCCGCGTACGCCGCCGAGCGGTCCACCTTGGACGGATCCTTGCCGGAGAATGCGCCGCCGCCGTGCGGCGCCGAGCCGCCGTAGGTGTCCACGATGATCTTGCGGCCGGTAAGTCCGCAGTCGCCCTTGGGTCCGCCGATTTCAAAGCTGCCGGTCGGGTTGACGAGGTACTTGATCTGGCCCTTGATGAGGTTTTTCGGCAGCACCGGCTTGATGATCTGTTCGATCACCGCTTCCTCGATCTGCGTGTGGGTGAGGCCCGGTTGATGCTGGGTGGATAGCACCACCGTCTCAATAGAGTCGGGCCTATTGTCCACATACTTGATGGTGACCTGGGACTTGGCGTCCGGGCGCAGCCAGGGCAGCCGTCCGTCGCGGCGGATTTCCGACTGGCGCTCGACCAGCCGATGGGCGAGATAAATCGGGAGCGGCATGAGCTGCGGTGTCTCATCGCAGGCGTAACCGAACATCAGGCCCTGGTCGCCCGCGCCCTGGTCGAGATCGAGGCCCCTGCCTTCATCGACGCCCTGCGCGATGTTTGGCGACTGCTCGCCGTAGGCTACGATCACGGTGCAGGTGTGGGTATCGAAGCCGATGGTCGGATCGTTGTAGCCGATGCGCTTGATGGTCTTGCGCACCACTTCGGAGAAATTGACCCGCGCGCCGGTGGTGATTTCGCCGGCGAGCACCACCATATTGTCCTTGACCAGGGTCTCGGCGGCGACTCGGGAGGTTTTGTCCTGCGCTAGAATGGCGTCCAGAACGGCATCGGAAATTTGGTCGGCGACCTTGTCCGGATGTCCTTCTGACACCGATTCGGACGTAAATAGATAGCTGCTCATGCTGGCGGTTTTCCCTGCGAAAAAAGGCTTGCAAGTCTAGCATAGCGAGCCGGCCCACCCAACCCACTCCGATCCCACTCTCCTCCCACGTCCATGCTATTTCTGCTGCGGCTAGTGGCGCGTCTTCCCCTGCCGCTGCTCCACGCTCTGGGGGCGACGCTGGGGTGGGCGGTCTATCTTTGTTCCCCTCGCTACCGGCGCGATATCAAGCGTAATCTCCGAACCGCAGGGCTGGATGGTTTTCGCTTGCGGTGGGCGGCGGCTTCGGAGGCGGGCAAGAGCGTGATGGAGGCACCCGCCCTCTGGCTGCGTCCGCTCGGGGTCGTGGTCGATCTCGTGGTCGAGGCGAGCGGATGGGAATACGTGGACGGGGCGGTGAAACGCGGGCAGGGCGTCATCGTGGTGACGCCGCACATCGGCTCCTGGGAAATCGTCGGCCAGTACTTGGCGAGCCGCATGCCGATCACGGTGATGTACAGTCCGCCCAAAATTCAGGTCCTCGAGCCGCTGATGCGCATCGGCCGCAGCCGCGGCAGCGCGATGAAGAGCGTTACCGCCGATCTGCGGGGCGTGCGCGCGATGCTGAAGGCGCTCAAACGCGGAGAGGCGATCGGCGTTTTGCCCGACCAAGTGCCCGGTGTAGGCGAAGGCGAATGGGTCGAGTTCTTCGGCAAGCCCGCCTATACGATGACCCTCGTCGGGCGGATCTCCGAGCAGACCGGCGCCCCGGTGCTTCTCTGCTGCGCCGAACGTTTGCCCGGTGGGCACGGCTATCGCTTCATCGCGGAGCCGCTGCTCGTGTCGCGACCGCCCGAGTCGCCGGTGCGTGCGCTCAACCGCTCGCTGGAGCAGCTGATTCGCCGCCACCCGGAGCAATACCTGTGGGGCTACAACCGCTACAAGGTGCCCGCGGGGGTGCAGGCTCCCAGCCGGGCGGGCGACGGACGAACCGCATGAGGAGCCGGCCTTGCTGACCCGCATCGCGGTCGCGCTCGTCTGGCCGCTGCACTTCCTGCCGCTCCTGCCGCTCGCAAGGATGGGCGAGGTGGTCGGAACGATTTTGTATTTTCTCGGGCGCGAACGGCGCACTGTGTGCCTGACGAATCTCGCGCGCTGCCTGCCGGAGTTGCCGGAAGCGGAGCGTGTAGCGCTCGCCAAGGCGCACTTCCGCGCCTTCGGCCGAAGCGTCCTCGAACGCTCGATTCTGTGGTGGGCGCCGCGCGAGCGCGTGATGCGGCTCGTGAAAATTGTCGGACTCGAGCGGATCCACGCGCTCAAGGGGCAACCGCTCATTCTGCTCGCGCCGCATTTCGTCGGACTGGACGCGGGCTGCACGCGCCTCACCTGCGAAATCGACATGGCGGGGATCTACGCAAAACAGAAAGACGCTTTCTTCAACGCGCTGCTCCTCTCGGGGCGAACGCGTTTCGGGCACCAGCTCGCGATTTCCCGCCAGGAAGGCGTGCGCCCGGCGCTCGCCGCGCTGAAGAAGGGGATTCCGTTCTACTACCTGCCCGACCAGGATTACGGGCCGCGCGATGCGATATTCGTACCGTTCTTCGCGGCCTCCGCCGCAACCATCACCGGGCTGTCGCGGCTCACTAGGATCAGCGGCGCCCGCGTACTGCCCTGCGTGACGCGCATGCTGCCCGGCGGCGCAGGATACGAACTGCAGTGCTATCCGGTCTGGGAAAATTTCCCGAGCGGCGACGATGCGGCGGACGCGCGCCGCATGAACGCCTTTATCGAAGAGCGCGTGCGCGAAATGCCCGAGCAGTACTTCTGGACGCACAAGCGTTTCAAGACGCGGCCTCCAGGGGAGGCCAAGTGGTATTGATCTCTTGCGATTTTGCGCGACTGCACACCGGATGAAGCTGAAATTCACGAAAATGCAGGGCGTAGGTAACGACTTTGTCGTCGTGAACGGCGTCAGGGGTGACGTCCAGATCACCTCGGCGCGGGCGCGGCAGATCGCCGACCGCCACTTCGGCGTGGGCTGCGACCAGGTCCTGCTGGTGGAGAAATCGCGGGGAGGGGACGCCGATTTCCGCTACCGCATCTGGAACGCCGACGGCGGAGAAGTCGAACAGTGCGGCAACGGGGCGCGCTGCTTCGTGCGTTTCGTGCACGACAAGGGATTGACAAAGAAGAAGGAGATCCGCGTCGAAACGCTCTCCGGGATCATCGTTCCGCGCCTCGAGGTCGACGGACAGGTCACGGTCGACATGGGCGCGCCGCAATTCGATCCGGAGCGGGTGCCTTTCGATCGCTCTGGAATTGCGCCGGTCGACAAAATCGCCCTTTTCCCCCCCTTGACGTGGCCGTTGGAAGTCGCCGGCCGTACAGTGCGAGTTGCGGTGCTTTCCATGGGCAACCCGCACGCGGTGCAGACCGTACCCGATGTGGATTCGGCGCCCATCGCGACCGAAGGGCCGCTGATCGAGCGTCACCCCCGATTTCCGCGGCGTGTGAACGCAGGGTATATGCAGGTCGTCGCACGCACGCGCATCCGGCTGCGCGTGTGGGAGCGCGGTGCCGGCGAGACGCTCGCCTGCGGCACCGGCGCCTGCGCCGCGGTCGTCGCGGGCATCCGCGAGGGGCTGCTCGACGATTCGGTGGAGGTCGAAACTCGCGGCGGCCGATTGACGATACGCTGGGCGGGCGGGGAGAATGATCCAAACCGTGCGGTGTGGATGACCGGCCCTGCGGTGGCCGTGTTCGAAGGGGAGATCGAAATTGAAAGCTGACGATGTCGCGCGCTACCTGCGGGAGAACCCCGGTTTTTTCGAAAGCTACGCCGACCTGCTCGCGGAAATCACCATCCCTCATCCCCACGGCGGGCGCGCCATCCCGCTCTCGGACCGCCAGATGCTGAGCTTGCGCGAGAAAAGCAAGGCGCTCGAGTCGCGCCTGACCGAACTCCTGCAGATCGGCGAAGAGAACGACGCGATCGGCGAGAAGATGCACCGCTTGAGCCTCGCGCTGCTTTCAGCGTCCGATTTGCAGAGCCTCCTCGCCGTGTTCTATCTGCACCTGCGCGAGGACTTCGCCGTGCCCCACTGTGCGCTGCGGATCTGGGGAGCGGAACACGAGGCGCCAGGGGACGCGGGCGAATTTCCTGAGTTCCGTCCGGTCGGCGACCGGTTGAAGCACTACGCGGCGTCGCTGTCACAGCCTTTCTGCGGCCCGAGCGGCAACCCCGAGGCCGCGGCGTGGTTCGGTGAGAGCGCGTCGCACGTTCGTTCGGTGGCTCACATGGCCCTGCGCGACAAGGAGTGCTTTGGGATGCTCGCGCTCGGCAGTGAAGACGTGCTGCGTTTCTATCCCGAGATGGGAACCCTGTATCTGAAGCGCATGGGCGATCTGGCGAGCGCGGCCCTGCTGAGATTTCTCTAGCCCCGGCCGGCGGGAATGGCGCGCGACCCCCGCCTCAGACTGCTCGAAGAGTTCCTCGATCAACTTGCTCACCAACGGCGGTTGAGCCCGGGAACCGCGCGCAACTACGCCCGCGCGGTCAAAGAGCTCTTTACCCTAAACGATGGTGTTTCGCTGGAGAAGCTCGGGCCTCAGCACCTGCGCCGCACGGTGTCGCAGTTGCACGCGCGCGGCATGTCGGGCCGGACCATTGCGACCGTGATCTCGGGCTGGCGCGGTTTCTTCAATTGGCTCGTCAAGCACCGCGATTTTCCGCACAACCCCTGCGCCGGCCTGCGCGCGCCGAAAAGCCCGAAGGCGCTGCCCAAGGCGCTCTCCCCCGACCTCATGGCGCGGCTGCTGGAGGCTCCGACAGCCGGACCGGCGCAATCGCGCGACAAGGCGATGTTCGAGTTGTTCTACTCCTCCGGACTGCGGCTTGCCGAGCTGGTGAGCCTCGATGTCGCGGACGGCGAGGGCATGCGGCGGGCTGAAGTCACCGTGACGGGCAAGGGGGCGAAGACGCGCACCGTGCCGGTCGGAAGCAAGGCCTGCGGCGCAATCGCGGTCTGGCTCGCCGAGCGCGACCGGCTGGCAGGGCCCGGGGAGACGGCGCTCTTTGTGGGCGCTCGCGGCCGTCGCATAGCCCCCAGCTCGGTGCGCTACGCTCTGGCGCAATGGGCGCGGCGTTTGGGCCTGCCGCAGCACGTCCACCCGCATATGCTGCGCCATTCCTTCGCCACTCACCTCCTCCAGTCTTCCGGAGATCTGCGCGCGGTGCAGGAAATGCTGGGGCATTCGAGCATTTCGACGACGCAAGTTTACACACATCTGGATTTTCAGCACCTCGCCAAAGCGTACGACGCCGCTCATCCGAGGGCGAAGAAAAAGTGAGACATCTGGATTTTGGCTCCGGCAGAGCGCTTAACTTGCGCGGCGCGCAAGTTAGCCTTCGCCGCAACGCGCTATGCAGCGCGTTGTCAGCACCTGGCAAAAGCGTACGACGCCGCGCACCCGCGGGCGAAAAAGAAAACGACGCTGCGGTGAAAAAGTCGTGAGCGAAACGTCTTCCGCAGAAGTCCCGGCGCCGCGCGAGCTTTTTCTTCGATTCACCCAAGTCGCGCTGTCCGGTTTCGGAGGCGTCATGCCGTTTGCCCGCCGGATGCTCGTCGAAGAGCGCCGTTGGCTGAACGCAGAGGAATTCACCGACATCCTGAGCCTATGCCAGGTGCTCCCGGGACCCAACATCGTCAACGTCGCCGTTTGCGTCGGCGCGCGCTATCACGGCGTCCGGGGAGCCGCCGCCGCATTCGCCGGATTGATGACGGCGCCATTTTTCATGATTCTCGCCTTGGGCGCACTCTACACACAGTACGGCCATCTTCCGGCGGTTTCGGCGCCGTTCCGCGGGATCTCCGCCGCCGCGGCGGGTCTCGTCGTCGCCATGGGCCTCAAGATGGCTGCGAGCCGGCGGCTGCGCTCGGCAATGGCTTTGTTCGCGCTGATCACCTTCATCGGCATCGCACTCGTGCGACTGCCCCTCGTCGTGTTCCTCCTTGGCGCAGTACCCTTGAGCGTCGCAGCTGCCGTCTGGAGGGGAAAGTGAGCGAAGAGCCGCTCGCGCAACTCGCGATGGATTTCTCGGTTCTGTCGATGATCGCGGTCGGCGGCGCGATCACCGTGCTTCCCGAGATGCATCGCAGCGTCGTGGAGGTGCACGGATGGATGAGCGGCGCGCAGTTCGCCGAGCTCTTCGCGCTCGCGCAGGCAGCGCCCGGCCCGAATATTCTCGTGGTCAGCCTGATCGGCTGGAAAGTGGCCGGTTTCGCCGGTGCCGTCGTGGCGACTGCCGCGATGTGCGGGCCCTCGTGCATGCTGACCTTCGCCGCTTCCAGGATCTGGCAGCGCTATCACGGCGCACGCTGGCGCTCGGCCGTGGAGGACGGCCTTGTCCCCGTGACGGTCGGCCTCATTCTGGCCGGCGGGTACCTCATCACGCGCTCCGCCGACGATTCCTGGCCGGCTTTCGCGATCACGGCGGCAACGGCGGCCGTCGTTCTAGCGACGAGGATCCATCCGCTCTGGCTGTTCGGCGCGGCCGGGCTGATCGGCCTAGCCGGCTGGGTTTGAAGAACGTCGCCATTCGCTTGTGAGCGACACGCCCCAACTTACGCTGAAGCCGGGACGCGAGCGCTCGCTCCTGCGCCGTCACCCGTGGATCTTCTCCGGCGCGATCGCCGAGATCCGTGGATCGCCGCAAACGGGCGATACCGTTGATGTGCGAGCTGCCGATGGCAGTTTCCTCGCCTGGGCGGCGTACAGCCCCGCCTCGCAGATCCGGGCCCGCGTCTGGAGTTTCGAGGAAGTGGAAATCCCCGGCCCCGATCTGTTCGCAAAGCGGATCGAAGCCGCACTCGCGTTCAGGCGCGCGGAGATTCCACTGGAAATCACGAATGCGTTGCGGCTGGTACACGGAGAGTCGGACGGACTCCCCGGGTTTATCGCCGACCGCTATGCGGACACGCTGGTCGTGCAGCTTCTTTCCGCGGGCTGCGAGAGATGGCGCGAAACGCTGATCGGAATCCTTCGCGAGCAGAGTGCTTGCGCGAGGGTCTACGAACGCTCCGATACGGAGGGACGCGAGCTCGAAGGTCTCGCCCCGAGAGCGGGGCTGGCTGCGGGACCGGCGGCCGACAGACCGCTCATGATCGTCGAACACGGTATCCGGTATGAAGTCGACGTCGCGGCGGGACAGAAAACCGGGTTCTATCTGGACCAGCGCGACAACCGCGCTCGCGTGGGGCTCCTTGCCGGGGGCCGGGAGGTGCTCAATGGCTTCAGCTACACGGGCGGCTTCACGCTTTCCGCGCTCGCCGGGGGCGCACGCTCGGTGCTCTCGATCGACAGTTCCGCGCAGGCACTCGAGCTGGCGAAGCGCAACCTCGACCTGAACGGGCTCGCTGCGGAGCGTGCCGAGTGGCTCGATGCCGACGTGTTCGGCGCCCTGCGCAAGTTGCAGCGGGAAGGCAGACGCTTCGACCTTGTAGTGCTCGATCCGCCGAAGTTCGCGCCGACACCCAAGGACGCCGAACGCGCTGCGCGCGGGTACAAGGACATCAACCTGAATGCCCTGAAGCTGCTGCGGCCGGGAGGGCTGCTCGCGACTTTTTCCTGTTCCGGCGGGGTGTCGCCGGAACTGTTCCAGAAAATCGTTGCCGGGGCCGCCGCAGACGCCGGTGTCTCATTGCTCCTTCGGGAGCGCTTTCGCGCCGCGGCCGACCATCCGGTACGCATCGAGTTTCCCGAAGGCGAGTACCTGAAAGGGCTGTTACTTGAACGGCGCTAAAGGCTTGCAGCTGCGCGAAGCGGTTGGGTGGCTGCGCCCGGTTGCTTTGTAATGCCGGGCGTGCTGTAATGCGCCCTTTTTTCAGCTCGCCGGTGCCCCGTCAGGACCAGCCGGGCGCTTCGCCGCAACCTTTGCGAAGCAATATGCTCAAATAAGCTTGTTCCGCACGGCATGCAGTTTCAGGAGATCGAATTGGCGGTACAGGAAAACATGGTTCCGGTGACCATACTTACCGGCTTCTTGGGAAGCGGCAAGACCACGCTCGTCAACCGTATCCTCAAGGAGCAACATGGCCACCGCATCGCCGTGATCGAGAACGAGTTCGGCGAGGCGGGAGTAGACAACGAGATCCTCCTGAGCGAAGCCGGCGAGCAGATCGTCGAGATGAACAACGGCTGCGTGTGCTGCACCGTGCGCGGCGACCTCATCCGCATTCTCGGAGAGTTGAAGGAGCAGCGCGACTCCGGCAAGCTCAACTTCGAGCGCGTGATCATCGAGACGACGGGCATGGCGGATCCGGGGCCGGTTGCGCAGAGCTTCTTCATCGACGAGAAAATCGGCAACTACTATCTCCTGGACAGCGTCATCACCCTGGTGGACGCAAAGCACGCCGCGAAGCAGCTCGACCAGTTCCACGAGGCTCAGGAGCAGGTCGGCTTCGCCGACCGGATTCTCCTGTCGAAGACCGACCTCGTCTCGGAAGCCGAGCAGGAAACGCTGAGAAAACGTCTCGCGAGAATGAATCCGCGCGCGCCCATCAAGAAAGTCCATTTCGGCAGCACGCCGATCGAAGACATTCTGGATATCCGCGGTTTCAACCTCACCGCAGTCCTCGAGCTTGACCCGGAATTTCTCGATGACAGCGAGCACGAGCATGACGAGCACGTCAGTTCCTTCGCGTTTCGCTCGGACAAGCCCTTCGACAGTGGGAAGCTCGAGGAATTTCTGTCGGGAGTGGTGCAGATTTACGGGCCGGACATGCTGCGCTACAAAGGGGTGCTCTACATGAAG
>DATDGA010000088.1:0-8148 GCA_036522335.1 Burkholderiales bacterium | reverse complement strand
GATAGAGCACCGGCCTTCTACGCCGGGGGTTGTGGGTTCGAGTCCCGCCGGGCGCGCCAGTAAGGTGGTTGCGCCTAACGGTTCAAGTGGTGGCTGTAGCTCAGCTGGTAGAGTCCCGGATTGTGATTCCGGTTGTCGCGGGTTCGAGTCCCGTCGGCCACCCCAAGCCCTCTTGATTGGCCCCCGAACCCGGTCGCCGGTTGATCTAAGTCAAATGCTTGTCTGCGACCGTCGGTAGCCTTGTTCATATGCCACACGACGACACAAGCTATCACGAGCTTGTCCAGAGTACTTCCGCCTCGCTGGCGAAGCTGCGAGTCGACGCGCCGGACGTGATGAAGGGATTCTCCGCGCTGGCGCAGGCGGCGACGCGCGAAGGTGCGCTGTCGAAGAAGACCAAGGAACTGATGGCGCTGGCGCTGGGCGTGGCCGCCCATTGCGACGCGTGCATCGGATTTCACGTCCAGTCGCTGGTCAAGCTCGGCGTCACGCGGGCGGAACTGGAAGAAGCGCTCGGAATGGCCGTGTACATGGGCGGCGGGCCGTCGCTCATGTATGCCGCCCGAGCGTTGAGCGCCTATGAAGAGTTTTGCGAGAGCGTGCCCGCATGAATTGCGGTGCCCGCTCCTGCCCGATACCTTCTTAGTGCTTCTGGTACTGAGTCGCTCCGAACAGAATCTCGCGTGCTTTCGGATCGTACTGCCCCGGAGGCGTAGTCTGGACGTCCGCGAGAACCTTTAGAGCGCGCTGAACCGCGGGGCGCGCCGCAATTCCGTCGAACCACTTCTTCACCCTGGGGAATTCCGCCCAGTCGATGCCGTTCCTTTCGCTCGCCCTCAACCACGGAAAAATCGCGATGTCGGCGATCGAGTATTCGGCGCCGGAGAAGTACGGCGCGTCAGCGAGTCGCTTCTCCATGACGCCGTGCAGCCGCCTGACTTCGTTGCCATAGCGGTTGAGGGCGTACTCGATGCGCTCGGGCACGGCGTTGCTGCGGAAATGCCCGGACTGCCCCATCATCGGGCCGATGTTGCCCATCTGGAACATGAGCCACTGGAGCGCGATGTACCGGTCGCGGTCCTTCTTCGGCAAGAACTTTCCGGTCTTGCCCGCCAGATAAACCAGAATCGCCCCTGATTCGAATACCGAGATCGGCTTTCCGTCCGGCCCGTTGCGGTCCACGATGGCCGGAATCTTGTTGTTGGGACTGATTTTCAGGAACTCGAGCTTGAACTGCTCGCCGACGCGGATGTTCACCGGCCGAACCTCGTACTCGAGCCCGGTCTCCTCGAGCATGATATGGATCTTGTGCCCGTTGGGCGTAGGCCATGTATGGACTTCGATCATCCGGAGTTCCTTTCGTTTGGAGGGACCCGTTCCTGCTCTCGGCAATGGACGGAGAAAAAAGTTGGCGCGCCCGGCGGGAGTCGAACCCACAACCCCCAGCTTAGAAGGCTGGTGCTCTATCCAGTTTGAGCTACGGGCACGGGTAAAATCGCACTGCGTCGCACTGCGGCCGCCAGCGATGGCCGAAAATTGGTCGGGGTGGAGAGATTCGAACTCCCGACATCTTGCTCACAAAGCAATCGCGCTACCCGGCTGCGCTACACCCCGCGGGTGTCGCATCTTACGCCTGCACCCGGGACGCGGTCAACGCTGCGAGACTGACAATTCCAGGAGAGAATTCTCTTGATCGACCATGGGATTTCTGGTATCAAATTCCCTCTCTAGCGAACCGGGGATCGCGACTTTGGAGCTGCTGCACAAGACCTTTCCACCCTACCTGCCGAAAAAGGGCGAGGAATACATGAATCCCAGGCAGCGCGAGCACTTCAAGAGAGTTCTCGAGACGCTGAAGGTCGAGCTGTCGCAGGACATCGATCGCACGGTCCACGCGATGCAGGACGACGCGACGCTGTTTGCCGATCCCAACGATCGCGCCAGCCAGGAATCCGATATTGCCCTCGAGCTGCGCAACCGCGACCGCGAGCGCAAGCTCATCAAGAAAATCGACGAAACCATCGCGCGGATCGACAAGGACGACTACGGCTACTGCGAGAACTGCGGCATCGAAATCGGCCTGAAGCGGCTGGAGGCCCGGCCGACCGCGACCCTGTGCATCGACTGCAAGACGCTCGACGAATTGAGAGAGAAACAGGTCGCGAAGTGATCGGCTGACGGCGGAGCCGTACAGCCGGTCATTCCCGCGCAAGCGGGGATCTAGCGACTCTGGACGACTCTGGACTCCCGCTTTCGCGGGAGCGACGACTCTGGACTCCCGCTTGGCCGTTCCTCGAAACTCGCCTTCGCTCGTTTTCGCGGGAGCGACGGCAATGAAAAAGGGCGCCCATGGCGCCCTTTTTCATTTTGCCGCGCGGTTCTTCAGGACTGCGTCGCCGCCGTGGCCTCCTTGATCGCCTTCATGCTGAGACGTACCCGGCCCTTCTCGTCGGCCTCGAGCACCTTGACCTTCACCTGCTGGCCTTCCTTGAGGTGGTCGGACACGTTGTTCACGCGCTCGTGGCTGATCTGCGAAATGTGCAGCAGGCCGTCCTTGCCGGGCAGCAGCTGCACGATGGCGCCGAAATCGAGAAGCTTGAGCACCGTGCCGTCGTAGACCCTGCCGACTTCGACGTCGGCCGTAATGTCTTCGATGCGCTTCTTTGCGGCCAGCCCTCCATCGGAATTGACGCATGCGATCGAAATCGTGCCGTCATCGGAGATCTCGATCGTCGTCCCGGTTTCCTCCTGCAGGCCGCGGATCACCACGCCTCCCTTGCCGATGACGTCGCGGATCTTCTCGGGATTGATCTTGATCTTGATGATACGGGGAGCAAAGCTCGAAATCTCGGCGCGCGATCCCTCCAGCGCCTGCTTCATGATACCGAGGATGTGCATGCGGCCCTCGCGCGCCTGGGCGAGCGCGACCTGCATGATCTCCTTGGTGATACCCTCGATCTTGATGTCCATCTGCAGCGCAGTGATGCCTTGCTCGGTTCCCGCCACCTTGAAGTCCATGTCGCCGAGATGGTCCTCGTCGCCCAGGATATCGGTGAGAACGGAAAAGCGCTTTCCTTCCTTGATGAGACCCATCGCGATGCCCGCGACGTGCGCTTTCATCGGCACGCCGGAATCCATGAGCGCGAGGCTACCTCCGCAAACCGAAGCCATGGACGACGAGCCGTTCGACTCGGTGATCTCGGACACGACGCGCATCGAATACGCGAATTCCTCGGCCGACGGCAAAACCGCGACGAGCGCGCGCTTCGCCAGCCGTCCGTGGCCGATTTCACGGCGCTTGGGCGAGCCCATGCGACCTGTTTCGCCGGTGGCGTAGGGGGGCATGTTGTAGTGGAGCATGAAGCGCTCCTTGTATTCGCCCATCAAGGCGTCGATGATCTGTTCGTCGCGCCCGGTGCCGAGCGTCGCCACCACCAGTGCCTGCGTTTCGCCGCGGGTGAAAAGCGCCGAACCGTGCGCGCGGGGCAGCACGCCCACGCGAACGCTGATCGGCCGGACGGTGCGGGTGTCGCGGCCGTCGATGCGCGGCTCGCCGTCCAGAATCTGGTTGCGGACGATTTTCGATTCGAGCCCGAAACAGATTTCCTTCACCGCGTTCGCGTCGGGCCCGCCTTCCTTGCCCACGCCGACCTCTTCGAACACGTGCTTCCAGATTCCGTCGATCGCTTCCGAGCGCGCCTGCTTCTGGCGCAATGCGAACGCCGTGCGCAATTCGCTTTCGGCAAGCTCCTTGATGCGGCTGGCGAGCGCATCATTCTTCTCCGCGGGTTTCCAGTCCCAGGCGGGCTTCGCGGCCTGGTCGGCCAGCTCGTGGATCGCCTGGATGGCCGCCTTCATATGATCGTGGCCGAACACCACCGAGCCGAGCATCACATCCTCGGGGAGCTCGTGCGCTTCCGACTCCACCATCAGCACCGCGTGCTCCGTACCCGCGACTACAAGGTTGAGCCGGCTTTCCTTGAGCTGTGTCGCCGACGGGTTGAGAACGTACTGGCCGTTGACATAGCCGACGCGCGCTGCTCCGATCGGCCCGCTGAACGGGATGCCGGAAAGCGTCAGCGCCGCCGAGACTCCGATCAGTGCCGGAATATCGGGATCCACCTCGGGATTGCACGATAGCACCTGCGCAACCACCTGGATCTCGTTGTAGAACCCGTCCGGAAACAACGGGCGGATGGGCCGGTCGATCAGCCGTGAGGTCAGCGTCTCCTTCTCCGAAGGCCTGCCTTCGCGCTTGAAAAAGCCGCCGGGAATTTTTCCGGCGGCGTAAGTCTTCTCGACGTAGTCGCAGGTGAGCGGCAGGAAGTCCTGGTTTGCCTTGGCCTGCCTTGCTCCGACGACGGTACACAGGACGACGGTGTCGTCCATGTTCACTACCACCGCGCCGTGGGCCTGGCGCGCAATTTCGCCAGTTTCCAGCGTTACCTGGTTGGCGCCGTAGGCAAAAGTTTTCTTGATAGGGGTTAGCGGCATGATTGTCTCGATCCGTTGACGGTGTCCGGGCGTTCTGCCCAGCCATTTCGATGTGGACGGCTCCGGCGCAGGAGTGCCGGGCCGATTCCGGAAATCAAAACACCCACCGGGACCCGATGAGTGTCGGAGGAGTTACTTGCGCAGGCCAAGTTGCTCGATCAGCTCGTGGTATTTCCCGTTGTTCTTCCGCTTGAGATAGTCGAGCATCTTGCGACGCTGGCTGACGAGTTTCAGCAATCCGCGCCGCGAGTGGTGGTCCTTGACGTGCGTTTTGAAGTGATCGGTCAGCCCGTTGATGCGGGCCGTCAGCAGGGCGATCTGCACTTCCGGGGAACCCGTATCGCCCGCCGCGCGCTGGTGTTGCTGGACGATCTGCGCCTTCTCGTTAACGCTTACCCGCATGCTCTGGTATCTCTTCGCGAAAGGCGGGCATTCTACCTTGAAATCAGCGCCTTCAACAAGCAGTTTTGAACACAAATCGCATTCACTGCAGGGCCAAAAGGCGCTTCGGCTGCAGTGTCCTGCATGAGTCCACCTCGCCCGTTCCGAGGAACATCCCGTCCTCGCCGAATACCGCGACGTTGCCCCCTGCGGAAGCGACTGAAACCGCCTGCCCCTGCCGGAACTTCGCCGCGAGCGGGGCCTCGAGAATGACGCGCGGACTGGACCCGAGAAGCGCTTCCGGCGGCAGAAGCCGCTCGCGTCTTTCGGCCGGCGTGAATCCTTCAAGCGCGTCCAGAGTGACCGACTGTCCCAGCCGGAACGGGCCGACGGCCGTGCGCTCAAGCCCGGCGAGGTGCGCCCCGCAACCCAGCGCCGTCCCGAGGTCCTCGGCGAGCGCCCTGATATAGGTGCCCTTGCTGCATTCGACGAACAGATGGACTGTGTCTCCTTCGAATTGCTCTACTTCGATGCGACGGATCGAGATCCGTCGCGGGGAGCGGGGAACGTCCTCGCCGCGGCGGGCGTACGCGTACAGGGGGCGACCCCGATATTTGATCGCGGCGTGCCGCGGCGGGAGTTGCTCGATCTCGCCGCGAAAACGATCCAGCGTGGCGAGCAGATCCTCGCGGGTGACAGTCACTTCCGAGCGCTCCAGCACCGCACCCTCCGCGTCCGCGGTCTCGGTGCGCTCGCCGAGCTTTACCCGCGCCCGATAGGCTTTGTCCGCACCGAGCAGCGCGTCGGCGAACTTGGTCGCTTCGCCCAATCCTATGACGAGCAGGCCGCTCGCTAAAGGATCGAGCGTTCCCGTGTGTCCTGCGCGCGTCGCCCCAAGGAGGTGCTTCGCTCTTTGCAGCACGGCGTTCGAACTTGGTCCGGCCGGTTTGTCGAGGAGCAGCACTCCGCTGACGGCCGCGTGCGTGTTTCCCATGGGCCGGAGCTCAATCCGCTTTTTTTCCGCTCACCGCGGCGTCGATCAGCTGCGACAGACGCACGCCCTGCTCGACCGAAACGTCGTGCTTGAAATGTATTTCCGGGGTGACGCGGAGTTTCAGGCGCTTTCCCAGTTGAGCGCGCAGGAATCCCGCCGCGCGCTTGAGACCCGCCTCGATCCTCGTCAGGGATTCCGCGTCGGCCAAGGTCGTGAAGAAAACCTTCGCGTGGCCAAGGTCGGGAGAGACCTCGACCCCCGTGAGGGTGATCATGCCGACGCGCGGGTCTTTGAGTTCGGCGCGCAACAATCCGGACAGTTCGCGCTGGATCTGATCGGCGACGCGGCGCAGGCGTTGCTGGTTGGCCATCGGTCGTACCTGTGCAGAGCCCGGATCAGGAGTGAAGGTCCCTCGTCGCGCCAGGCGCTCCTCGTGATGGCTAGGACGCTAAAGCGTCCGAGCCACTTCCTGGACTTCGTAGATTTCGAATTGGTCGCCGACCTTGAGATCGTTGAAGTTTTTTACGGACATACCGCACTCGAAACCGGCCTTCACCTCGCGTGCGTCGTCCTTGAAGCGTTTGAGCGAATCGATCTCACCCGTATGAACGACCACGTTGTCGCGCAGCACGCGTACCAACGCGTTGCGGCGCACGAGACCCTCGAGCACCATGCATCCGGCCACTGCGCCGACCTTGGAGATCTTGAATACCTGGCGCACGTCGACCAAGCCGAGTACGGCTTCTTTTCTTTCCGGCGCGAGCATGCCCGAAAGCGCCGCCTTCACCTCATCGACGGCCTCATAGATGATGTTGTAGTAGCGCACGTCCACGCCCGTGGCCTCGGCCGCTTTGCGCGCGACCGTATCGGCCCGGGCATTGAAACCGATGATCACGGCTTTCGACGCGAGCGCCAGATTGACGTCGGATTCCGTAATCGCGCCCACGGCGCTGTGCACGACATTGACTTTGACTTCGTCGGTCGAAAGCCGCGTGAGCGCGTGCACCAGTGCCTCCTGGGAACCCTGCACGTCCGCCTTGATCAGAAGCGAGAGAATCCTCACTTCCCCCTCGCCCATCTGTTCGAACACGTTCTCGAGCTTCGCCGCCTGCTTCTTCGCGAGCTTCACGTCGCGGAACTTGCCTTGCCGGAACAGGGCGATCTCGCGCGCCTTCCGCTCATCGCCGAGCGCCATGACGTCTTCGCCCGCGGCGGGAACGTCCGAAAGACCCTGGATCTCGACCGGAATCGAGGGACCGGCCTCCGCCACCGCGTTGCCGTTCTCATCGAGCATGGCGCGAACCCGCCCGAAAGCGGTGCCCGCGAGCACGACATCGCCCCGTTTGAGCGTTCCGGATTGCACCAACACGGTCGCGACCGGGCCCCGGCCTTTGTCCAGACGCGCCTCGATCACCAGTCCCTTGGCCGCAGCGTCCACGGGAGCCTTCAGCTCCAGCACCTCGGCCTGCAGCAACACCTGCTCGAGCAGCGTATCGACTCCGGCGCCCGTCTTCGCGGACACCGGAACGAAGGGCGAATCGCCGCCGTATTCCTCGGGCACTACGGTCTGCGCCACGAGCTCCTGCTTGACCTTGTCGAGATTCGCTTCGTGCTTGTCGATCTTGTTGATCGCCACCACGATGGGTACCCCAGCCGCCTTGGCGTGGTGGATCGCCTCGATCGTCTGCGGCATCACGCCGTCGTCGGCCGCGACCACCAGCACCACGATGTCGGTCACCTTGGCGCCTCGGGCGCGCATCGCGGTGAAAGCTTCATGGCCCGGCGTATCGAGGAATGTGACCATGCCGCGCGGCGTTTCCACGTGGTAGGCACCGATGTGCTGGGTAATTCCGCCGGCTTCGCCGGAGGCGACCTTGGTGCGGCGAATGTAATCGAGCAGCGACGTCTTGCCGTGGTCCACGTGCCCCATCACGGTGACAACGGGCGCACGCGGCTTCAGCTCGGCGTCGTGGTGCTCGTCGGGCGCCTCGGCGAGCATCGATTCGGGATCGTCGAGCTTTGCCGCCTTGGCCACGTGCCCCATGTCGGTCACCACGATCATCGCGGTCTCCTGGTCGAGCACCTGGTTGATGGTCACCATGTTGCCAAGTTTCATCAGCACCTTGATGACTTCGGCGGCTTTGACCGACATCTTGTGGGCGAGATCGCCCACGCTGATGGTCTCCGGCACCATAACCTCGCGCACCACTGCCTCCGCGGGCGCGCTGAACTGTTGCTCGCTTTCGGCGGCCGGTGCAGCCGCGGGTCTGTGTCTCCCG
>DATDGA010000087.1:0-7486 GCA_036522335.1 Burkholderiales bacterium | reverse complement strand
CAAGCCCCCCATGTAGATCCGAAGATAGTGACTGCGCTCGACGTGGCCGGGTCCCCATACCTCGTTCAGGAGTTGCCGGTGGGTAAGCACTTTGCCTGCGTGTTTCACCAGGGTCGTAAGCAGCCGGTACTCGATCGGCGTCAGGTGCACTTCGCTCCCGTCGCGGTAAACGCGCCGGTGCGGCAGGTCCACCTTGAGGCCCGCAACGGCGAACACTCCGCCCCTCTCCTGCGCAGTCGCGTTCGCGTGCCGCAGCGCGACGCGGATGCGCGCGAGCAGCTCGCCCAGGCCGAAAGGCTTGGTGAGGTAGTCGTCGGCGCCCGCGTCGAGCGCCGCGACCTTGTCGGTTTCCATGGTCCGCGCCGAGAGCACGATCACCGGGATCCCGCTCCATTCGCGAAGGTTTTTCACAACCTCGACGCCGTCCATGTCGGGCAGGCCGAGGTCGAGAATCACGAGATCGGGCTTGCGGTTGGCGGCTTCGACCAGGCCGACCTTCCCGGTGTCGGCTTCGTGGACCTGGAATCCGTGCGACTCCAGACCGGTCCGCAGGAAGCGGCGGATCTGAGGATCGTCCTCGATCGCGACGATCACGCTCTTCGGCTCGCTCATGACGCCTTGGCGAGAGGCGCTTCCTCGCTCTCGATCGCAGGCGGCGCTTCGTCGAGCGGCAGCGTGAAGCGGAACGCGGCACCGTGCGGGGAGCGGTTCTCCGCGCGTATCCCTCCCCCGTGCGCTTCGACGATGGCACGGCAGATGGTGAGCCCGAGACCCACGCCGCTCTGCGCGCGCTCGGGCGAAGCCCTGTAGAACTTGTCGAAGAGTTTCTCCTCCAGTCCGCGCGGGATGCCTGGCCCCTCGTCGGCAACGGTAACCGTGACCACTTCAGGCTCGAATTCGGCTGAGATCGCTATCCGCGTACCCGCGGGGGTGTACTTCAACGCATTCTCGATGAGGTTCATCAATACCTGTTCGATCAGCACCGCATCCAGTCGTACGAGCGGAGCGTCTTTCGGCAAGTCGATCTTCACAGGTCGGCCCTCGAGGCGGGCCCGCAATCGAGTGAGCACCCCGCCGACGATCTCCTCAAGCGGATACCAGTCGCGTTTGAGCGTCACGGCGCCAGCGTCCAGGCGCGCCATGTCGAGGATGTTGTTGGCGAGCGTGGCCATGCGCTGGCCTTCGTCATAGATGGTGCGCGCGAGCTCGCGCCGTGCCTCCGGCGCGAGCCGCTCGGGCTCCTCGGCGAGGCTGCTTGCGGCACCGACTATCGCGGCGAGCGGCGTCCTCAGGTCGTGCGAGATTCCGGCAAGCAGCGAATTGCGCAGGCTCTCGGTCTCGACCTTGATCTGTGCGTTCTGCGCCGCCCGTGCAAGCCGCACCCGCTCGATCGCGAGGCCCGTCTGGTTGAGGAAGGTCTCGAGCAGGCGCTGCTGTTCGGGAAGGAACACGCGACGCAGGCTCGTAGGCAGGAGCGCGAGCACGCCGATCGCGCCCGACGCGCCGCGCAGGGGCAGATACACCGCCTCCGCCCCGGGGAGGGTGTCGGTGCTACGGCCCGCGATGCGGTCGTGGTCGAGCACCCACTGGGCGACGCCGAGATCGGCTCCGTGCAGCGAATACGCCTGGCCCCTGCCTTTCGGGTTGACGATGCGCCCCGTCTCGTCCGGGAAGAGGATCGCGCACTGCCCGCCGAACTCGGCGCTGATGTGGCTCGCTGCCGCGCGGACGATCTCGTCCTCGGCGTGCGCGGCGGCAAGTTCGCGACTCATGCCGTAGAGGCTCGCCGCGCGCTTTTCGCGGTAGCCGGCGATCCTCGCCTGGGTGCGCAGGTTCGAGGCAAGCGTGCTGATGACGATACCGACGAGGAACATCACCGCGAAGGTCGCGACGTAGCGCACGTCGGACACCGCGAACGTAAACTCGGGCGGAACGAAGAAGAAATCGAACGCGGCGACGGACAGCGCCGAGGCGAGGATCGAAGGCCCACGCCCGAACCGGCTTGCCACCAGCATCACCCCAAGCAGGTACACCATGACGACGTTGACGAGTTCGTTCGAGCCAGGGCCAACGAAGCCGATCGTGGTGCAGACCGCCGGCACGGCGACCGCTACCGCGTAGCGCGGCCAGCGCGGTTTGGCGCTCGCACGCTCGGCCTCCGGCAGACCGAGATAGGCGCGGCTGCGCGCGAGCAGCATGCCTTGCGCCGGCGCATCGCGGCGTCCGCGCTCCTCACTCGAAAGCAGGTACACATCGATGTCGGCCGACTCCCGCACCACCGTGTCCACCACCGATCCCAGCAGCCAGCGCCGCCATCCGGCGCGCGTCGGCTTGCCGAGCAGGATCTTGGTAACGTTCTTGTCGCGCGCGTATTCCAGGATCGCGCTCGACATCTGTTGTGCCGAGAGCGTTGCGGTTTGCGCACCGAGGCTCTCCGCCAGGCGCAGGTCCTGCATGATCGCGTCGCGTTCCGCGGGCGGCAGGCGTTGCAGAAGCGGGGTTTCGATGTAGGCGACGATCCAGTCGGCGTGCAGCGCCGCGGCGAAGCGACGGCCGGCGCGGATCAGCCGCCCGGCGATCTCTCCCGGACCGATGCACACCAGGATCAGCTCGCCCGCCTGCCACACTTCGCTGATGCCCTGGTCCTCGCGGTACAGGCGCATCTGTTCGTCCACGCGCTCGGCGGTGCGGCGCAAGGACAGTTCGCGCAGCGCGATCAGGTTGCCCTTGCGGAAAAAATTCTCGACCGCAGCCTTCGCCTGCTGCGGCATGTAGACCTTGCCTTCCTTGAGTCGCTCGAGGAGCTCGTCAGGCGGCAGGTCGACGAGCTCCACCTCGTCCGCTTTGTCGAACGCGGTGTCGGGCACCGTTTCCTGCACGCGCACGCCCGTGATGCCGCCGACGACGTCGTTCAGGCTTTCGAGATGCTGGACGTTGAGAGCCGTGTATACGTCGATGCCCGCGTCGAGCAGCTCCTCGACGTCGTTCCAGCGCTTCGGGTGGCGCGAGCCGGGCGCGTTGCTGTGCGCGAGCTCGTCGACTATGATGAGCGCCGGCCGCCGCCTGAGCGCGGCGTCGAGGTCGAACTCACGGAGCTGCGCGCCGCGATACTCGACCGTGCGCGGGGGAAGGGTTTCGAGGCCCTCGAGCAGCGCGGCGGTATCGGCGCGCTTGTGCGTCTCGACGATGCCGACGACCGCATCCACGCCCTCGCCGCGCTTCCCGCGCG
This sequence comes from Burkholderiales bacterium, assembly GCA_036522335.1. Classification (GTDB taxonomy): domain Bacteria; phylum Pseudomonadota; class Gammaproteobacteria; order Burkholderiales; family SG8-39; genus VBDM01. The sequence goes on along the minus strand of DATDGA010000087.1, from coordinate 4,257 downwards.
CGGCGAGCAGCATGGCGTAGGTTTTTCCGACGCCGGCCGCGGCGCCGAAGAAAACTTTCAGGTGACCGCGGCGGCGTTTGGCTTCCTCGCGCTGAATCCTGGCGAGCAGAGCGTCCGGATCGGGGCGTTGTTCGGCCATTATGGCCGGCAGTATAGGATGGCCATCGGGTCAGCAGTTACGGCCACGGTCGGTCCCGGAATGCAGGATTCCGGCTCCTGCGCCGCGCTCCTGGCGGTCACGCGTCCTTTTCTCGAAGAACCACAGTACGATGGGAACCCACAACACGAAAAAGAATGCGACGAGCGCGAGCAGCACTATCTGGGGCGAGTCCATGCTAGCGGACCGCGTCGAGCGCGAGGTTGAGCTTGAGCACGTTGACGCGCGGCTCCCCGAGGAATCCGAGTTGCCGCCCTTCGGTCGCCTCTGCGACGAGCGCCCTCACTTTGTCCTGCCCGAGATTGCGCACCTTGGCCACGCGCGCCACCTGGTACCCGGCTGCCGCCGGGCTGATGTGCGGATCCAGGCCGCTTCCCGACGCAGTGACGAGGTCTGCCGGTACCGGTGCCGTGTTGCCGGGTTCAGCGTCGCGTAGCGCCTTGATCCGCGCGGCTACGGCGTCCGTGAGCGCCGGATTGAGCGGCCCCTGGTTCGAGCCGCTCGAGGAACTTGCGTTGTACGGATAGGGCGAAGTCGCCGACGGACGGCTCCAGAAATGCTTGGGGTCGGCGAACGGCTGGCCGATCAGCTCGGAACCGACGGCCTTGCCGTCGCGCACGATAAGGCTCCCATTCGCGCGCTCCGGCATGCCCACCTGCGAGACGGCGGTGACCAGCAGGGGATAGACAATGCCCGTCAGCACGGTCATCACAATCATCAACACGAGGGCAGGTCTGAATTGAGCAAACATGGTTTCTCTCCGAGGATTTTCCGGAAAACGCCTACGCCATTCCCATGGCGACGAGGAGCAAGTCGATCAGCTTGATCCCGACGAACGGAACGACGATCCCGCCCACGCCGTAGATCAGCGTGTTGTCGCGCAGCACCGCTGCGGCCCCTACGGGACGGTAGCGCACGCCCTTCAGGGCGAGCGGGATCAGCGCGATGATGATGAGCGCGTTGAAGATCACCGCCGAGAGGATCGCGCTCCCCGGTGTCGCGAGGTGCATGACGTTGAGCGCGTTCAACTGCGGATAGGTCGTGGCGAAGGCCGCCGGAATGATCGCGAAATATTTTGCGACGTCGTTGGCGATCGAGAACGTGGTGAGCGAGCCGCGCGTCATCAGCAGCTGCTTGCCGATCTCGACGATCTCGATCAGCTTGGTCGGATTGGAATCGAGGTCGACCATGTTGCCGGCTTCCTTCGCCGCCTGGGTGCCGGTGTTCATCGCGACCGCGACGTCGGCCTGCGCGAGCGCCGGGGCGTCGTTGGTGCCGTCCCCGGTCATGGCGACGAGGCGCCCCTGGCCCTGCGTGTCTCGGATGAGCTTGAGCTTCGCCTCAGGCGTCGCCTCGGCGAGAAAATCATCCACCCCCGCCTCGGCAGCGATCGCCGCCGCAGTGAGCCGGTTGTCTCCGGTGATCATCACCGTGCGGATACCCATGCGGCGCAATTGAGCGAAACGCTCCTTGATTCCTCCCTTGACGATGTCCTTCAGCTCGATCACGCCGAGCACGCGCGTGCTCCCGCCCTTGGAGTCGGCAACCACCAGAGGCGTGCTGCCGCGCCGCGCGACATTGTCCACCAGCATCAGAACTTCGCCCGGGAACGTTCCTCCCTTGGATTCGACCCAGGCGCGGATAGCGTCCGATGCGCCCTTGCGGATTTCGCGCCCTTCGAGATTGACGCCGCTCATGCGCGAGTGCGCAGAGAAGGGAACGAAGGTCGCGCCCAGCGACTTGATGTCGCGCTCGCGCAGGTTGAACTTCTGCTTCGCGAGCACCACCACCGAGCGCCCTTCGGGGGTTTCATCGGCGAGCGATGCGAGCTGAGCGACGTCGGCGAGCTCGCCCTCGGTCACGCCCGGCGCATGCAGGAAATTGGAAGCTTGGCGGTTCCCGAGAGTGATCGTGCCGGTCTTGTCGAGCAGCAGCACGTCTACGTCACCGGCGGCTTCGACCGCGCGTCCGGAGACTGCGATTACATTCGCGCGCAGCATCCGCCCGATGCCCGCCAGGCCGATCGCCGAAAGCAGCCCGCCGATGGTGGTCGGGATCAGGCATACCAGCAGCGCGACCAGGACCGTGATCGTCACCGGATTGCCGGTCTTGGTTATGTCGACCGCGTAGATCGAGAACGGAAGAAGGGTGACCGTTGCAAACATGAAGATCAGAGTCATCTTGACCAGCAGAATGGTGAGAGCGATCTCGTTCGGCGTCTTCTGGCGGCGCGCGCTCTCGACCATGGCGATCATGCGGTCGAGGAAGGACTCGCCCTGGTTCACGGTGACGCGCACGACCAGCCAGTCCGACAGCACCCGCGTGCCGCCGGTCACCGAGGAAAAATCACCGCCCGATTCGCGTATCACCGGCGCGGACTCGCCCGTGATCGCCGACTCGTCCACCGAGGCGACGCCCTCGATCACTTCGCCATCCGCAGGAATGAAGTCGCCTGCTTCGACGAGGAACGCCTCTCCCTTGCGCAGCGCGCTGGAAGGGACGAGCATTCGACTCGATGACTTGCTCGCCCGATCGAGGCGCTTCGCCATGGTGTCGCGCTTGGCACTCCGCAGCGCGGCCGCCTGCGCCTTGCTCCGGCCTTCGGCCACCGCCTCGGCAAAATTCGCGAACAGCACGGTGAACCAAAGCCACAGGGTCACCGCGAGGATGAAACCCGCCGGGGCCTCGCCCTTCCCGCTGAGCGCCTGAACCCAGAGGATCGTGGTAAGGAAACTGCCGAGGTACACCACGAACATGACCGGATTGCGCCACTGATACTGCGGCAGTAATTTGACGAACGATTCGACCAGCGCGTCCCGCAGGATTCCGCGCGTGACGAGCGTCCGCGGCTGCAGGGGAATCATGGAAAGGGCTTGGGTACTCATGGTGATCTCACTCCGATTTTCAGCGTGACCTACTTCGTGCCGTGGAGCGCGAGGTGCTCGACGATCGGCCCGAGCGCAAGCGCCGGGATGAAGGTCAGCGCGCCGATGATGACTACAATGCCGATGAGGAAGAATACGAACAGCGGCGTGTGCGTTTCGAGCGTTCCGGCGCCGGCCGGGACCTTCCCCTTCGCCGCCATCGAGCCGGCGAGCGCGAGCACCGGGATGATGATCCAGTAGCGCGCGAAGAACATGACGATTCCGAGCGCGGTGTTGTAGAACGGCGTGTTCGCCGACAGTCCAGCGAACGCGCTTCCGTTGTTGCCGCTCACCGAGGAAAAGGCGTACAGAATTTCCGAAAAACCGTGCGCCGCGGGATTGGCGACTCCCGTCCGGCCGGCGTCGGTCATCACGCCGACCGCCGTTCCGAACAGGGCGGTGAACAAAGGCACGAGCACGGCGATCGAGGCCATCTTGATCTCGTAGGCCTCCACCTTCTTGCCGAGATACTCCGGCGTGCGGCCGATCATCAGTCCGGCCACGAACACACCGACGATGACGAGCATCAGCATTCCGTAGAGGCCGGAGCCGACGCCGCCGTAGATCACTTCGCCGATCTGGATCAGCCACAGTGGCACCAGCCCGCCAAGCGGCGTAAAGGAGTCGTGCATGGAGTTCACCGAACCGTTGGAGGCTGCGGTGGTCGCTGTCGCCCACAGCGCCGAATTCACCACGCCAAATCGCGTCTCCTTGCCTTCCATATTGCCGCCGGGCTGAGCGCTTGACGCGGTCTGGTCCACGCCGAGCTTCGCGAGCGCCGGGTTGCCCGCCTGCTCGGCGGCTACGCAGACCGCGAGCAGCGCGACGAACACGATGGTCATCGCGGCGAGAACGGCCCAGCCTTGGCGGCGGTCGCCGACCATGACGCCGAAGGTGTAGCAGAGCGCGGCGGGGATCAGCAGGATCGCGAGCATCTCGAGGAAATTCGAGACAGGCGTCGGATTCTCGTACGGATGCGCCGAGTTGACGTTGAAGAAACCCCCGCCGTTGGTGCCGAGCTGCTTGATCGCGATCTGTGAGGCGGCCGGACCGACGGCGATGACCTGCTCCTTCTGCATCGCCTTCTCGGGGACCGGATTGCCCTTGTCGTCCTTCACCGGTTGGCCGGCGGCGTCGATCTTCGGGTTGTCGTACTCGACCGATTCCACCAGAGGC
>DATDGA010000086.1:0-12054 GCA_036522335.1 Burkholderiales bacterium | reverse complement strand
GACGAGAACGGGCACGATCACCCCGAACCGGTCGGCGAGCCTCCCCATCAGGATGCCGCCGAAGCCGAACCCGATCATGGTCAACGTGTAGGGGAGCGAGGCGTCGGCCCGAGCGATCCCGAACTCGGCCTGGAGCGGCGGCAGCACCACCGCCATCGAGTACATCCCCGATCCGCCGATCGTCATCAGCACGAGCGCGATCCCGAGGCGAACCCATGCGTACCTGGAATCGGCGTCGCTCGGCGCTGCGGTCGTCGCGTCCACGAGTCAGCTCCGGTTCGATCCGCGCAGCGTGAACGCCAGCAGTATCGCGATCACTGCGAGCAGCACCAGCGCGGAAAGGGCCAGTGACCAGTGGATGCCGATGAAGCCCCCGATGATACCGATCGTGACCCCGGAGAAGGCGCGCATCCCGAGGGCGGACAGGATGTAGAGGCCGATCACGCGGCCGCGGATGTCCGCCGGCGCGCGCAACTGCACCAGCGTTTGCGCCATGGAGTTGAACGAAAGCTCCAGAAATCCCACGGCGAACAGAATCGCGAGCGCCAGCGCATAGGAGGTCGAGGCCGCGAAGCCGCCGATGGCGCAGCACCACAGCATCGCCAGCAGCAGGGCCGTGCGCGGCTTGGCCTGCAGGAGGCCGCGGCTCTCGAGCAGGAATCCCGCAAACAGGGCTCCCGCCGCATCGGCGGCGAGCAGCATGCTGTAGGACAGATCGGGATCGCCGCGGCCGAGGTCGTGCGCGAATTCCGGCATCTGCGGTTGGTAGCCGTTGCCGACGAAGAACGACGTGACTCCCGCGAGCAGGATCATCGAGACGATGGTGCGGCTGCCGGAGATGTCGCGCATCGTGGACAGGATGTCGCCGAATCCCTTCACCGCGCGGACCGGCGCAGGCGCGCCCTTCCTGAAGCGCGGGCCGTAGGGTGCCTTCCACAACCACCACACGAGCGGAAGATAGATCAGCGCGTTCAGCAGCAGCCCGTACGCCGGTCCGAAGACGAGCAGGAATATGCCGCCGACCGCCGGCCCGAGCAGCAGCCCGAGATAACGGCTGGTGGCGCTCAACCTCACCGCGCTCTGGAGATTCGCCGTGCCGACGATGTCGTGGATCAGGAGCTGCGCGGAAGGGTGCCAGAGCACGCCGGCGAATCCGTGGATGACGAGCAGCGCCGCGGCGTGCCACATCTCCAGCGTGTCGCTGAGGAACAGTACACCCCAGCCCACGGAGGCTGCGATGAAGAGGACCATGCCGATCTGGATCATGCGCCGCGGATCGAAGCGGTCGGCAAGGGCGCCCGACAGCACCGAGAAGAAGAGAAACGGCAGCCAGTGCGACAGCATGGCGAATCCGCCCAGCGCGGGCGAGTGAAATTTCTGGAATATGATCCAGTAGCTGATCACGTGCTCGATCGAATCGGCCATCATCGCCAGCGCCGAGCCGGTGAAGTAGGCTCGGTATCCGGGGTGCCGGAGCGCGGCGAAGGATTGAGAAGGAGCGGCGGGCGCCGCTCCACGCTGATGCGGGTCGTTCAACTCGGACTTTCAGGGATGAAGCGGCATTCTACCCGCGGTGGCCCGGTTCGTGACCCGGTGAAACTCCCGGGAGGAGAGCAAGCTGGCCGACGTCGTCATCCGTCCGGATCTGGCCAAGGTGCGCGCCACCGATCTCGGTGCCCGCGCCCTGGCGATCTCGGCCGGCGAGGAAGCGGCGCGCGCCGCGCTTCCCGAGATCAGGCGCAAGATCGCGGACAAGACTGCCGCCGGGGCTTCGTCAGGTCGGTGGCGCTGAGTTCTCGGCGGCAAAACGTGCTTTCCGCGGGCAACCTCGGGAAGCGCGCCTCCGCGCCAGCGCTTCACGCCTCGAGGGCGATGTGGCGGCGGAGCTCGCGGTACCCACCCTCGCTGCGGCTCCCGAACAGCGGATCGAGTCCCGCGGGTACGGCTCCCGCAACCGCCTTCCACTCTTTCTCGGTGAGCAGCTTCGCCGCTTTCGGCAGGATGTCCTTTTCTTCGGAGGCGATGTGGTGGCGGTAGTAGACGAGGTACATCGAGGCGACCGCTTCCACGGCTGCGCGCGAGATCAAGGCATCCGAAGTCACTTCATTCAAGGTCCTGAGCAAATCCTCGCCCGCGGCGGCGATAACGCGATGCTCCTGCCTGAGCCGCTCGATCGGTATCTTCATCGCCGGATCGTGCTTCACCAGCAGGGCGAACGCCGCGTCCTCGCGCGGATGGTGGTGCACATCCGGGAAATGCCGCAGGTAGGAAACGATGTCCACCATCAATTCGTAATTGGGCTCCCCGCCCAGGTGGAAGGCCTCGAGCTGCTTTTCCAGGATGTCGAGCAGCCGCGAGAAATTCGCGTGCTCGGCGTGCCAATGGGAAACGGGATCGCTCATGGATTCCTCGACTCTGCCCCTTGAGCTTCGCGCCATTCGGCCGCCTGCAGTTTGATCCAGATCAAGGGCGATTCAGACCAGGCGATGCGGCCGCCGGGGGCACGAGGCAGAATGCGAGGCATGCCGGCAATTCTCCACGCGATCGCGATTCCAGAAAGCGAGATCGAGCTCACCGCGATCCGCGCTCAGGGCGCGGGGGGCCAGAACGTCAACAAGGTCTCCTCGGCAGTGCATCTGCGCTTCGACATTCGTGCCTCGTCCTTGCCCGAGCACGTCAAGGCGCGCCTGTTCGGGCTGCGCGATCAGCGCATCACGCGGGAGGGCGTGCTCGTCATCAAGTCGCAGCAGCACCGCAGCCTCGAGCGCAACCGCGAAGAGGCTCTGGTGCGGCTGCACCAGCTCGTCGCGCGCGCGGCCGTCGTTCCCGCGAAGCGAAAACCGACGAAGCCGACCCGCAGCTCGCGCAAGAGGCGTCTGGAAAGCAAGACGCGGCGAGGACAGGTCAAGAAACTGCGCGGCAGAGTTCGGTCCGCAACGGAGTGAGGCTATACTCGCGGCATTTCCGGAAGAGCGTTTTCACGGCTGGAATTCGACGAAATGCCCTGCCCCTGCCGAGTGATGCGATGGCGGCGAAGCTGAAGCAGCGCGACTACACGCCGCAGACGCGCGGCGCGCTCGAGGGCGTGCGCGTGCTCGACCTGTCGCGCCTCGTCGCCGGCAACACGCTCACGCAAATGCTCGCCGATTTCGGCGCCGAGGTGATCAAGGTGGAACCTCCGGCGGGCGACACGCTGCGCGCCTGGCAGACGCAGGGCGTGCCGGTCACCTGGAAGCTCTACTGCCGCAGCAAGAAGAGCCTGTGCCTCGAGCTGCGCCGCCCCGAGGCGCGCGAATTGCTGCTGAAACTCGTTCCGTCTGCTTCGATTTTCATCGAGAGCTTCCGCCCCGGCACTCTGGAGAAGATGGGCCTTGCCCCGCAAACGCTGCTCGCGTGCAATCCGAAACTCGTGGTGGTACGCATCTCGGGCTGGGGCCAGGACGGTCCGTACAGCCAGCGTCCCGGCTTCGGAACGCTGATCGAGGGGATGTCGGGCTTCGCTTCGATGAACGGCTTCGCCGACCGCGAGCCGGTGCTCCCGCCGATGTATCTCGCCGACAGCGTCGCCGGCCTTCACGGCGCCGCCGCCGCGATGATCGCGCTGCGCGAGGCCGAGCGGGCCGGCGGCGCGGGACAGGTGATCGACCTGCCGCTGCTCGAGCCGCTTTTCAACATCCTGGGGCCTCAGGCGGCGAATCTGCGCCTCACCGGCAAGGTAAAGGCGCGCACCGGAAACCGTTCCACCACCACCGCGCCGCGCAACGCCTACCGCACCAAGGACGGCCACTGGGTGTGCCTGTCCGCCTCGATCCAGAAAATGACCGAGCGCCTTTTCCGGGCGATCGGAAGGCCCGAGCTGATCGAGGATCCGCGCTATGCGACCAACGCGGAGCGCCTGCGGCATGCCGACGAGCTCGACGCCATCATCGGGTCTTTCATCGCGCAGCGCACTCAGGGCGAGAACGTCGCGTACTTCGAAAAATACGAAGTCACCATCGGTCCGGTCTACGATATCGCGCAGATCGTCGAGGATCCCCACGTGATCGAGCGCGAGCTGCTCGCGGACTATCCCGATGCCGACATGGGCACGTTTCCCATGCACCACGTCATGCCGCGGCTGTCGCGCACACCCGGCGCGATCCGCGCGCCTGCGCCGAAGCTGGGCGAACACAACCGCGCGCTGCTCGCCGAGGCCGGCGTGGACGAGGGTCTGTATACGAAGTTGCTCGCGGCAGGCGTCGTGAGCGAAGGCGGTACCGCACCCAAAGGAGAAGAAGAATGAAACCCGGGCTTCCGGTCTGGCGCTCGCTGCTCTACGTTCCGGTGAACGTCGAGAAGTACGTGGACAAGGCGCACACGCGCGGCGCGGACTGCATCCTGCTCGACCTGGAGGACAGCGTGCCCGCGGCGGAAAAGGACAACGCTCGCAAGCTCGTCGCTCGAAGCGCGGCGCGCGTGCGGCGCGGCGGCGCGGACGTCGCGGTGCGCATCAACCGGCCGGATTCGATGGCCGCTCGCGACCTGGAGGCCTGCGTCGGTCCCGACGTGAACGGGATCGCCGTGACCAAGGTGGACGATGCCGCCCACCTGCACCGGCTGGACGAACTGGTGGCGAAGCTGGAGGCGAAGCGCGGGCTCGCTCTCGGCCATACGCGCTTCATCGCCATGGTGGAGACGCCGGCTGCTTTTTTCCGGATGCCGGAGATCGCGCTCGCCGTGGAACGCACCGCGGCGATGGACATCGGCGGCGAGGACTTCGCGCTGGAAACCGGAATGGAGCCGACCGAGGACACGCTGCTCAGGCCCAAGCAGCAGATGATTTTCGCCGCCCGCGCAGCGGGGATCATGCCGCTCGGCTACATCGCCAGCGTCGCCGCCTTCGGCGACTGGGAGGCGTTTCGCCGAATGGTGCGGCGTTCACGCCAATTCGGCTTCCTGGGCGCGAGCTGCATCCATCCCGGACAGGTGACCATCGTGAACGAGGAATACTCGCCGTCGGCGGAAGAAGTCGCCCACGCGAAACGCGTCATCGAGGGCAACGCCAAGGCCGCGGCTGCGGGCAGAGCCTCCTTCGCGATCGACGGCAAGATGGTCGACGTGCCGGTGGTGAGGCGTGCGGAGCGCCTGCTCGCGCGCCACGCCGCGATCCAAGCGCGCGAGGCGGCGAAGCGCGGCGCGGCCTGAAGCTTCAGCCCTTCTCGCCCGCCAGTACGTAGGCCCACAGCGCTTCGATCTCCTCGGGTTTCAGCAGATCGCCCCAGGGCGGCATCTGGTTCTTGCCGCGGGTGACGGAGTTGACGAAACGCTCGTGCTGGTCGCGCGGGAATTTTCTCAGGTCGAAAGCCCCTTGCGGGTCGAGCATGCGCGCGCCGTGACAGGGCGAGCAGTTGCGCGCATAGATGTCCGCGCCGGTTTTCAACTGCTCCGGTGCGAAGTTCAGCAACTGCGGGCTCTGAGCTGTCGCCGAGGTCCAGGCAAACGCGATTGCTACGGCGAACGACGCGAAGACGCCACGCACGGGTCAGTTCGGCATCAGCGCGAAAGTCCAGACCGATCCGCCTTGCGGCACCGTGTCCTTGAGCTGCTCGCGCGCGATGTTCCAGTAGAGCCCGCCGATGCCGGAGAGCACGGTGACGTATTGGCGGCCCTGATGCGTGTAGGTAACGGGCATGGCGTTGATCCCCGAGCCGGTCTGGAACTGCCACAGCTGCTTGCCGGTGTCGGCGTCGAGCGCTATGAATTCGCCGGTCTCCTTGCCGGTGAAGAGCAGCCCGCCGCCCGTGGCGAGCATCGCCGACCACATCTGGAAATCCGTCAGCGGTACGCGCCACTTCTTCTCCGCAGTGAGGGGATCGATCGCCTCGATGTGGCCCACGGGCTCGCCCGCGCCGCGCGGCAGCGGCAGGTTCTCGATGTACATGTAGCGCTGTCCCACTACGTGCGGCTTGGTTTCCAGGTGCTTGTACATCCGCCCCTCGTGCAGCGTGTTGGCATAAAGCAGGCCCGTCTGCGGGTTGAACGCGGCGTGCTCCCAGTTTTTCGCGCCGCGCGTGGAGGGCCAGTGCTCGGTCGCCCTGGCTTCGCGAATGCTCTTCGCGATGTCGGTCTCGACCGGCCGCCCGGTCTTCATGTCGACGTGGCTCGCCCAGTTCACCTTCCCGTAGGCTTTCGCCGAGATCAGCGCGCCGTTGGTGCGGTCGAGCACGTAGAGGAAGCCGTTGCGGTTGAGCTGCATCGCCACCTTGCGCGGCTGCCCCTGGACCTTGAGCTCGGCGAGGATCAACTCCCAGCAGGCATCGTAGTCGTAGGCGTCGTTCGGCGTGAACTGGTAGTACCAGACGACTTCGCCGGTCTTCGGCCGCATCGCGAGCACCGAGGACGTGTAGAGGTTGTCGCCCGGCCGGGACTGCGAGGCCCAGGGCGCCGGATTGCCGATGCCCCAGTACATGAGATCGAGATCGGGGTCGTACGAACCGGTGATCCAGGCCGAGCCGCCGCCGATCTGCCAGGCATTGTTGTCCTGCGGCCAGGTCTCGTTGCCCTTCTCGCCGCGCGCGGGAATGGTGTAATGGCGCCACAACTGCTTGCCGGTCTCCGGGTCCCAGCCGTCGATGAAGCCGCGCACGCCGAATTCGGCGCCGGAGATTCCGGTGATCAGCACGCCGTTGGCGATCAGCGGCGCGACCGTGAGTGAAAAGCCGTCCTTCCACTCCGCGGCCTTCGACTTCCAGACTTCCTTGCCGGTCTTGGCGTCGTACGCCACCACGTGGGCGTCGAGCGTGGTGCGATAGACTTTGCCGTTGTAGATCGCCGCGCCTTTGTTGGAGACGCCGCAGCACACGACCCGCGGGGTCTCCGGCGGCCAGTCGAGCGTCTGCTTCCAGATCTGCTTGCCGCTGGCGATGTCGATCGCGACGGTCGCCCGGGCGTTGGTCACGTACATCACGCCGTTGTAGACGATCGGCTGCGACTGCTCGCCCCATTCGTTGTTGAGACTCAGGTTCCAGACCGGCACCAGGCGCTTCACGGTGCTCCTGTCGACCTGCTTGAGCGGGCTGTAGCGCTGCTGGTGATAGCCCATGCCGTAAGTGAGGATGTTGTCGGCGTTCTTCCCGTCGTTCTTGAGGTCGTCGAGCGTCTGCGCGGTCGCGGTGGTGCCGGCGAAGAACAGGACGGCCGAAGCCGCAGTGATGAATTTCATGGGGTCTCCCTCCTGGCGATTCGAACAAGGCCTATCGTACGCCTCCGGATCGCTGGGCGAGCGGCTACGCTGCCAGTTGCTCCAGCCGCGCTTGCAGCTCGAGCCACTCGGCTTCGAGCTGGGCTAGCTCCCGCGCTACGAAGGCCTGGTCGACGATCAGCGCCTTCAGGCTCTCCTTCTGGGCTTCGCCGTAGATCGCCGGGTCGGCGAGCTGCGCGTCGATCGCGGATTTGCGCGCGTTGAGTCTCTCCAGCAGTTCGTCCAGCCGCTTGATGCGCGATTCGATCGGCTTCCTCTCGGCGGACTGGCGCTGGCGGTCCTCGGCTTCCCTGCGTTTCTGCCCGCGGCGCTCGTTCGCCGTGGGAGGCGCCGCAGGCGCCTGCGCGGCCTTCTTCGCCTCCGGCAAGGGCGCGGGTTCCTCTTTCGCTGAGGCGGCTTCAGCCGCCGCATCGTGTACCCTCAGCTTGGTCTTGAACAGCCAGTCGCGGTAGTCGTCCAGATCCCCGTCGAAGGCTTGCAGCTTCCCGTCGGCGACGATCAGGAACTGGTCGGTGGTGGCGCGCAGCAGATGCCGGTCGTGCGAGACGAGCACCAGCGTCCCTTCGAACTGCGCCAGCGCCACGGTCAGCGCCTCGCGCGTTTCCAGGTCGAGGTGGTTGGTCGGCTCGTCGAGCAGCAGCAGATTCGGTCGCTGCCACACGATCAGCGCGAGCGCGAGCCGCGCTTTCTCGCCGCCGGAGAAGGTCACGATCGAGGTCGTCGCCATGTCGCCCGGGAAATTGAAGCCGCCGAGATAGTTGCGCAGTTCCTGCTCTCGCACGTTCGTCGTAATGCGCGAGAGATGCCACAGCGGCGATTCGTCGTGGCGCAACATCTCGACCTGGTGCTGGGCGAAGTAGCCGACTGCCAACCCCTTGTTGAAGATCGCCTTGCCGGCGAGCGGCGCGAGTTCCCCGGCGATGGTCTTGATCAGCGTCGATTTCCCCGCGCCGTTGATGCCGAGGAGCCCGTAGCGCTCGCCGCTTTGCAGCGAAAACCTGATGTCGCGTACGATCGGCTTGTCGGGCTCGCCCTCCATTTTGTAGCCGGCGACCGCGTCCTCCAGCACCAGCAGCGGGTTGGGCGCCTTGAGCGGCTCGCGGAATTCGAACGAGAAGGGCGCGGAGACGTGCAAGGGCGCGAGCTCCTCCATCTTCGCCAGCATCTTCATGCGGCTTTGCGCCTGCTTCGCCTTGGTGGCCTTGGCGCGGAAGCGGTCGATGAAGGATTCGAGATGCGCTCGTTCGCGCTGCTGCTTCTCGTATTGCGCGGCCGCGAGCACCAGGCCTTCGGCGCGCTGGCGTTCGAAGCTCGAATAATTGCCCGAGTAGCGCCTGAGCTTCTTCGCGTCGATGTGCACCACGACCTCCACCACGCCGTCGAGGAAATCGCGGTCGTGCGAGACGATGAGGAGGGTCCCGGGGTAGCGCTTGAGCCAGTCCTCGAGCCAGATGATCGCGTCGAGATCGAGGTGATTGGTCGGCTCGTCGAGCAAGAGGAGATCGGAAGCACACATCAGCGCCTGCGCGAGATTGAGGCGCATGCGCCAGCCGCCGGAGAAGCTCGCCACGGGCTCGCCCATCTGCTCGTGCGAAAACCCCAGGCCGTGCAGCAGCTGCTCCGCGCGCGAGCGCACGGTATACGCATCTGCGTCGCCCATGGCGGCGTGCAGCTCGCCGATGCGGTGCCCGTCGTTCGCGCCCTCGGCTGCAGCGAGCTCGGCCTCGATGCGGCGCAATGTCGTGTCGCCGTCGATCGCGTATTCGAGCGCCGGACGGTCGAGCGCGGGCGTTTCCTGCGCGACGTAGGCGACGCGCCAGCGCGCCGGGTAATCGACTTCGCCCTTGTCCGCGTGCAGCTCGCCGCGCAAGAGCGCGAAGAGGCTCGACTTGCCCGAGCCGTTCGCGCCGATCAAGCCGATCCTGTCGCCGGGGTTGAGCGCGACGTCGGCGCCTTCGAGCAGCGTCTTCGTGCCGCGGCGGAGCGTGACCTGGGAGAGGCGGATCATGGTAAGGCGCGCATTGTACGCGCGGACGCCGCCCCCCGCGACCTCCTGTAGACTTCAGGCGCCGTGGCTTTCGTCCTCTACAACGCGCCGCAATCCACCTGCAGCCAGCGGGTGCGCTTCGTGTTGAACGCGAAGAAGCTGCCCTTCGAAGAGGTGAAGCTCGACCTGCTGGCGGGCGAGCAGCTCAAGCCCGACTATCTCGCCCTAAATCCCAACGGCGTCGTGCCGACTCTGGTGCACGACGGCACGGTGGTGATCGACTCCTCGGTAATCATCGAGTACCTCGACGAAGTCTTCCCGGAGTGGGAAAACTTTACGCCGAAGGAGCCGGCGGCGCGCGCGGCAATGCGCGCTCTGATGCGCTTCATCGACGAGATGCCGGCCGCGGCGGTGCGCGTCCCGACCTTCAATCTCGCGTTTCTTCCGCGTTTCGCCGCGATGAGCGAGGAGGAGTTCGTCGCCTTCGCCGAGTCGAAGCCGCTGCGCCGCGAGTTCATGCTGGCGATGGGCCGCAAGGGCTTCTCCGAGAAGGAGATGAGCTCGGCGCTCGACCGTCTCGCGCGCACGCTGGTGCGCATGGAAGACACGATCCGCGCCAGCGGAGGCCCCTGGCTGATGGGCGCGCGCCCGACGCTCGCCGACGTCGCAGTGATGCCGGCGATCGTGCGCATGGCCGATCTCGGCCTCGACACGATGTGGAAGGAAAAACCCGTGATCGCGCGCTGGTTCGACGCGATCCGCGCGCACCCTGCTTTCAAGCCGACGTACTATTTCGGATCGCTCCTTACCGAGAGATTCCCCCACCTCAAAAAGCGGGGCTGAGTCACTTCTTCGGCGCAGGATGGATGTTGTCCACCCAGTGGACTTCCTCCGGCTTCTCGGCCACGGGGATATCGAGGTTGACCACGACAGGCTCCTGGCCGCTGCGCACCAGCACGCATGAGAGCGGCTGATCGTCGCTCGCGTTGATTTCCTGGTGCGGCACAAAGGGCGGCACGTAGATGAAGTCGCCTGGCCCCGCTTCGGCGACGAATTCGAGCTTGTCGCCCCAGCGCATGCGCGCGCGGCCGCTGACGACGTAGATCACGCTCTCGACCGGTCCATGGTGGTGCGCGCCGGTCTTCGCCTTGGGATGGATGACGACGGTTCCGGCCCAGAGTTTTTCCGCGCCGGCACGCGCGTTGGTGATCGCCGCCGCGCGGTTCATGCCGGGCGTCTGCGCGGTGTTGATGTCGAGCTTGTTCGCGTGCACTACGCGGACGCCGCGGTGTTTCCACTTCGATTCCGAGTCCATGTCCGGCGTCTCCTTGCCGATCGGATTGTGCTCCATCAGGCGGGCGGGAGGAAAATATGCTTGCCCGCCCCGAGTTGAGCGTACTATGTACGGTCTTCCCCTTTCAAGGCGGCATTCATGGCCACACCCGCCCAGGCGACAGCGAGTCCCGGCATCCCGGACCTGGCGTCGCGGATCTACGTCGAATTGGTCGGCCGCGCTTTTCTCAGGGTCGAAAATGCCGCGGTGATCAAGCCCGATCCGGCAGAGCTGGCGAAGTTGAGCTTCCAGCTCGCCGAAACGTTCCGCAAGGTGGAGAAAGGGGTCAACGCGGCCGCGGGACCGCAGAACGTCGGCTACAACGTCGAGCTCGCGGACATGGCCAAATGGGACAAGTAGGCATGGAGCCGGTGACCGCCCTTTCCTTGCGCGAGAGCGTGCTCGATTTCATGACGACCAACCCGATCGCATGGCGCATCAAACCCCTTGCGGCGAAGCTCGGCGTGGGCGTGCAGCGGATGGGGCTCGAGCTCTCGCGGCTCAACGCCGAGGGCAAGCTCGTATCCTGCACCGTCAGCGCGCCGGGCCGGCGGCCCGAGGAGGAGTATCGAATCGCCGCACTCGAGCAGAAGATCGATCCGCACCACTTCATCATCAGCAGAAAAACCAACGTGCGCCTGCGCGGGCCTCGACCCGCCGGTTGAGGAAGGTGCAAGGAACCGGCCGCCGATCGGGCGGTCGACGCAGGTCCGATGCGCTACTCTACGCAACATCCTCGTCGCTCTTCCTCCCGCATTGGGTTTCACCGGAATTCCCGGCCATGCCTCTCCTCCAGCTCTCGCAGATCTCTCTGGCCTACGGCCACGTGCCTCTGCTCGACCGCGTCGATCTCGTGGTCGAACCCGGCGAGCGCATCGGCCTGATCGGGCGCAACGGCACCGGCAAATCCACGCTCCTGAAGATCATCGAAGGTCTCGCCGCGGCCGATGAAGGCAAAGTCTGGCGCGCGCCGCAACTGAAGCTCTCGAGCGTCCCGCAGGAGCCCGCGTTCCGGCCCGGGCAAAGCGTGTTCGAGGCTGTGGCCGAAGGCCTGGGCGAGGGGACCAAGCTGCTCGTCGACTATCACGCCGCGACGCATGCGCTCTCCGATCACACCCATGAAGGTGACGTCGCACTGATGGAGCGGGTGCAGCACCTGCAGGAGGCGCTCGATGCGAGCGACGGTTGGAGCCTCCAGCACAAGATCGAGGCCACGCTCAGCCGCCTGCAGCTCGCCGAGGACGATCCGGTAGCGGAACTTTCGGGCGGGCTGAAGAAGCGCGTAGCCCTGGCGCGCGCGCTCGTCATGGCGCCCGATCTGATCCTCCTCGACGAGCCGACCAACCATCTGGATTTCACCGCGATCGAATGGCTGGAGGAGACGCTGCTCGCGTTTTCCGGCAGCGTGCTGGTCGTCACGCACGACCGGCGCTTCCTCGACTCGGTCGCGCTGCGGATCGTCGAGCTCGACCGCGGGCAGCATGGCCGCCATGG
>DATDGA010000085.1:0-3197 GCA_036522335.1 Burkholderiales bacterium | reverse complement strand
GAGTGTCGTCGAGAGAATGAACGCTTCACGGCGGCTCACCACGCCCGCCGCAAGGGGGCGGTCCCGGGTGCGTTCGACTTGGGCGTCGAAGCGCCAGTCGGCAATGTCATTCATCACACATCCGGCCGAGCGCATGAGCAGTGTCCCCAACGCGAAAATCCACACTATCCGCCCATCGGGGCTGCCGTTACCCGCGAGCCAAAGTGCCCATAGCGTGGGCCACAGCAACAGAAGAGTGCCGATTGGCTTGTCGAGTCGCATCAGGCGCTCGTACAGGGTCAACCTGGCGCTGAGAGAAGCGAAATTCATGAAGGGCCCATTGTAGCCCGCGTGCGTCAGGCTCTCAGAAAGGCGGCACGTCCGCCGAGCCAGCGCTCGAGGTGCCGTTCCGCGGATTCCGGACGCTCGGCGAGGAGCACCTCGGCTATGGCACGCGCCGATTCGAGCAGATCGACATCCTCATTGAGATCGGCAAAGCGCAGCAGCGGCGCTCCGCTCTGGCGAGCGCCGAGATATTCTCCGGGCCCGCGCAGCAGGAGGTCTTCGCGCGCGATAACGAATCCGTCGGGGTTTTCGAAAATCACCCGCAGCCGCGTCCTGGCGGCCTCTCCCAGAGGATTTCTGTAGATGAGGATGCACACTGACTCTGCGGAGCCGCGCCCGATGCGGCCGCGCAACTGGTGCAGTTGCGCCAACCCGAACCGCTCCGCGTGCTCGATCACCATAAGCGAAGCGTTGGGAACGTCCACACCCACCTCGATCACGGTGGTTCCCACGAGCAACTGGATCTCGCCCGACAGGAACGCCGTCATCGCTTGTGTTTTCTCGGCGGGCTTGAGACGCCCGTGGATCAGCCCCAGTCTGAGTTCGGGCAGATCCCGACTCAGCGCCGCATAAGTGTCGAGCGCAGTCTGCAGTTGCAGCTGCTCTGACTCCTCGATCAGCGGACACACCCAGTAGGCCTGCCCCCCCGCTCCGCAGGCCTCGCGCATGCGGCGCACCACTTCTGCGCGACGCGAGTCGGAAACCAGCTTGGTCACCACCGGCCTCCTGCCGGGCGGCAGCTCGTCAATGACGGAAACGTCGAGATCGGCGTAGTAGCTCATCGAAAGCGTCCTCGGAATCGGCGTCGCACTCATCATGAGCTGGTGCGGCTCCTTTCCCTTGGTGCGTAGCGCGAGCCGCTGCGCGACGCCGAAACGGTGCTGTTCGTCGACAACAACAAGCCCGAGCGAGTGGAATTCCACCCGTTCCTGGAAAAGCGCGTGCGTGCCGATCGCGATTTTTGCTTTTCCGGAAGCAATCGCGGCGCGCGCCGAGTCGCGTTCCCTTCTGGTCTGGCTCCCCGTGAGCCACGCGATTTCCAAACCGAGCGGTCCGAGCCAGTCGCCAAATTTGCGGAAGTGCTGTTCCGCCAGAATCTCCGTGGGGGCCATGACCGCGGCTTGCAGACCATTCTCCACCGCACGCAGAGCGGCCAGCACGGCGATCACCGTCTTGCCGCTGCCGACGTCGCCTTGCAACAGGCGATTCATCGGGTGCGGCTGCGCGAGGTCACGCTCGATTTCCCCCCAGGCACGCAACTGTGCCGGCGTCAGCCGGAACGGCAACTGCCCGACGAGAGCCGCAGCAAGACGCCGCCTTTTTTCCAGCGCCTCGGCAAGCTCCGGTGCCGTACGAGCCTTGCGCTCGCGATAGTGCTTGCGCATCGACAGTTGCTGCGCCAGCAGTTCGTCGAATTTGACGCGCCGCCACGCGGGAAGGCTGCGCCCGGTGAATGCCGCGTGGTCCGCTCCGGGACGGGGATGATGCAGCGTGTCGACTGCCTCGCGGAAATCACACAGCCCGAGCCGCTTGCGCACGTCATCGGGCAGGGTGTCTTCGAGGGAGGCACGCGAGAGAGCAGCCTCGATCAGGCGCCGCAACCGAGCTTGGCCGAGTCCTGCCGTCGTCGGATAGATAGGCGTCAATGCCGTAGGCAGCGGTGTCGCTCCACGGAGCACACGAAAGCGCGGATGGATCAACTCGGCGCCGAAAGACCCTGCGCGCACCTCACCGAAGGCACGCACGATTGAGCCGGGACCGAGCGCCTTGGCCTGACTCGCGTAGAAATTGAAGAAGCGCAGCACGAGCTCTCCGGTCGAATCCTCGATTCGCGATACCAGTTGACGCCGAGGGCGATACACGATCTCGGTCGAGCGCACCACGCCTTCCACCTGCACGGGCAATCCGGAAGGGGCGTCGGCAATCGGGGTGAGGCGAGTTTCGTCCTCGTAGCGCAGCGGCAAGTGCAGCACGAAGTCGAAATCGCGGCCGATACCGACCTTGGCGAGCTTGGCGGCGATCGTCCGGCCGCCCGACGCGAAGGTTCTGCGGTTCACGCCCGAGGAACTGCCGGATTTCACAACGGACCGCGATTTCGAGGAAACCCTCGCGCTCGAGCCCGGAGTCAAGACCTTCGGCACGCTACGTCCGTGGATTTCCGATCCCTGATTTCAACGCCGCAGCACGAGGATTGCGTCAGCCTCGACCAGCGCCCCACGCGGGAGCGCTGCGACCCCGACGGCGGCTCGCGCCGGATAGGGTTTGTCGAAATATCCGGACATGATCTCGTTTACGCGGGTGAAATGCGCCAAATCGGTCAGGTAAACGGTGAGCTTCACCGCATCGGCGAGCGAGGCGCCTCCGGCCTCGGCCACCGCTTTCAGGTTGCCAAACACGCGGTGAATCTGGCTCTCGATTCCATCGACGAGCCCTCCCGTCGCAGGGTCAAGTCCGATCTGGCCGGAGAGATAGAGGGTATCGCCCGCGCGCACCGCCTGGGAGTAGGTGCCGATCGCAGCCGGCGCATTTGTAGTCGAAATCGTCGATCGTTTCATGTTGGGTAAGGAGTCCGCACGACGCGAGCAGTTATAATATCCGCGCTGGGCTGGGAGGCGCCAGCATTCCGGTATCCCCGATGACCTCGCGGCAGATCGTCGATCTTCTGAAGCTCGTGGGCACGCCGAGGGATGGCGCTCTCTTGCGTTTTTCCCTTGGAAACGAATGTCTCAAGGGCGGCGATTTCGAAGGCGCCGCCGT
Source organism: Burkholderiales bacterium (assembly GCA_036522335.1). Taxonomy (GTDB): domain Bacteria; phylum Pseudomonadota; class Gammaproteobacteria; order Burkholderiales; family SG8-39; genus VBDM01. Next base: position 116 of record DATDGA010000085.1, on the reverse strand, counting down.
CCACCTCATCGTAGCGGTTGAAAAGAACCCAAGCTATTCCGCAGCGTGGAAACTGCTCGGAAACGCGCTCGCCCAAGGCGGGCGGGCGGAAGAAGCACTTGCGGCCTATCGCAAGG
>DATDGA010000084.1:0-2592 GCA_036522335.1 Burkholderiales bacterium | reverse complement strand
GCTCGCGAGCCGGCTGCCCGGCGATCACAGCAGGCTCCTGGGGCACTTGAACGCAACCAGCAGCTTCGGGCAGATCGCCGGCACCGTCGCCGCGGGTACGATCATCGCGTGGCGGGGATTCGCCGCGGGGTTCTGGACGGTGGCGGCGATGGGCGCAGTCTCATTCGCGTTCGGTCTCGCCTTCCGCCACGCGCCCTCGCTCCCGAAATCCGCCCCTCCACCGATTCTCGCGACCTACCGCATGCTGCTCGGGCGCCGCGCCATTTATTTCGGAGTGATGTGCGCCTGCGTTTCCGCGCTCCCGTTCTCGCTGAGCCTCTCCTTCTACCCCATTCTCCTCGTCGAACAGGGATTCGATACCGAAGCCGCGGGATGGCTCCTCGGAATGCGCGCGCTCGGGGCGATCGCCGCGGGCATGGCGCTCGCGCGTTTCGTCAGGCGCGCGGGCGACCGTTCGGTGCCGTTCGCGTCGGCGCTGATGGTCGCGGTCTCGGTGGGACTGGTCGCCGGGTTCAGGAACCCCGCGGTCATCGCGTTGTTTCTCCTCGGCGTCGGGCTGGGCTCCGGCATCATGACGATTTACTTCCAGGTACTGGTCAGCGCGATCTCCACCGGGGAAACCCGGGGCTCGGCGATGGCGCTCGCGGGACTGGGGTGGAGCATTTCCCATATTTCCGCGCCACTCATCATGGGCTGGCTGAAGGATTCGTACGGCATTCATGCCGCCTTTTACATCGTCGGCGCTTTCGCGTTTCTGTATTCCTTCGCGCTCCTGCCGGCGCACCGCTGGGCGCTCGCCGCGGCAGGCGCGCGATAAGGCATCGCCGTCGGTCGCAGGGCCGCTTCAGGCGACGCCGCAACTCCGGTAGACTGCCGCCTTCACCCTTTCCCTGGGGCCGACCTTGAACACAATCTACAAGTGGATGGGAATCGTCATCGCCGCGGGTATCGCCCTCATAGTGATCGAGTATCGCTTCGCGAAAAAGAAAAAGGAAGGGGTCACGGCGACCGACAAGAAGCGCATCGCCGGCATCTTCTGGCTCACGATATTCTTCAGCCTCCTGGTAGGCGCCCTCATCTGGCTGACGCCGAACGACTGAGGACACTCTTAGCCTGTGAAGCCTGCCTCCTGCACACCCGATCGCGGTTTGACCTGTTCGGAGCTTCCGTAGGCGGATGAGAGTGCCTCTGGGGGTGCTCGATCAGTCCCCCGTCATCAGCGGACACAATCCCGCTAGAGCGATCGCCGAAACCGTTTCACTTGCCCAGCTTGCCGAAGAGCTGGGCTATCGCCGCTACTGGCTTGCCGAACACCACGCCATCGCGGCGCTCGCCGACCCGTGCCCGGAAATCCTCGTCTCCCGCGTCGCCTCCGCGACCTCGCGCATCCGCGTGGGCACTGGCGGAGTGCTCCTGCCGTACTACAGCCCGCTGAAGATCGCCGAGCAGTTCCGCATGCTCGAAGCGCTCTTTCCCGGGCGGATCGATTTGGGGCTGGGCCGCGCCCCCGGGGGCGACCCGCGCACGGCGCTCGCGCTCATGGACGGCGAATTCCAAGGCGCCGAGCGCATGCCGCAGCAGGTGCAGGACTTGATCGGATTTCTCGACGGCTCGCTGCCGGCGGGGCACCCCTACGCCAAGGTCAGGGCACAGCCGGGCGGGGATACCTCGCCCGAAGTGTGGTTGCTCGGGTCTTCCGACTACGGCGGTGCGCTCGCCGCGCAGCTCGGCCTGCGGTTCGCGTTCGCGCATTTCATCAGCGCCTTCGGCGGCGATGCGGTGGCGCGCGCCTACCGCGAGCAATATCAGCCGTCCGAGCGCGAGCCGCAGCCGCGCTCGCTCGCCTGCGTCTTCGTGATCTGCGCGAAGACGCGCGATGAAGCCGAGCGCCTCGCCGCGAGCATCGACCTGCGGCGCCTGCACATGGCGAAAGGCGTCGACGCGCCCGTGCCGACGATCGAGGAAGCCCAGGCCTACCGCTACTCTCTGCAGGAGCGCACCTACATCGAGCAGCAGCGCGCGCGCATCGTGCACGGCGATCCGGGCGAAGTCCGGGAAAAGCTTCTGGAGCTGAAGGAAAAATTCGCCGCCGACGAGCTGATGGTGATCACCATCACCGGCGACTACGAGAGCCGGCGAACGTCGTATCGCCTCGTCGCGGAGGCGTTTGCCTAGCGGCCTGGAAAAGTCCTCGGCGAGAACGCTCGTCCGAGCGGCGCCCGGCGTGCGTCAGCTCCGCCCGCGTCCGGATGCGTCGCGCCCGGGCCACTCGGTCCGATTGCGGCCGGATTGCTTGGCCGCGTAGAGCGCGTCGTCCGCCTGGGCAAGCAGCTTCGGGGAATTCGTGGCCCCTTCCAGCGCAGCTAGCCCGAGCGAAACGGTCACCTGAGACAGCGGGCGTCCACCGTAGTCGAACGCTGCGGAAGCGATCGACTCGCGCAGCCGCTCGGCGGCACGGATCGCGCCCGGCAGCGCAGTTTGGGGGAAGATCAACGCGAACTCCTCGCCGCCGATGCGGACGGCGAAGTCGGCGGGTCTCAAGTTGCCGCGCACGATCTGGCCGACCTGCATCAGCACGGCGTCCCCCGCGGC
>DATDGA010000083.1:0-2977 GCA_036522335.1 Burkholderiales bacterium | reverse complement strand
GATCGTATTGCCGGCAAAGCGCGACGACGTTTCGGTGTCGCCGGCGCGCAACTGGATCACGCCGCAGCAATGCGAAGGCCCGCCCATCACGTGGTAGCTCACGCCGAGCTCGTCCATGATATCGAGACACAGCAGCGCGATGTGTGGCGTCTTGAGCACGTTGCAGCCGGTGTAGAACACGAAGTCGGGCGCCTCGTCCGGCGCCAAAACTGACGCCGATTTCTGGCCGAGCCGCTCCAGCACCTCGCCATTGAGCTGCAAACGCGAGAGCACCGTCACGTCCCGGCTGATATCGCGGAATCGCGCAACGCCCTGGCGGCGCCGGTCGGGCAGTTCATTGTCGGTTTTCGCAATGGCGACGCGCGCCATGGCCAGCAGGAAGCGCGGATTGACACCGTAGTCGCATGCCTTGATGCACTCGCCGCTGAGCATGCAAGACGCTGCCCATTTGCGCGACGCCTCAGGACCTTCGCCGCTGCGTACGATGTCAAGCACGCCGCTGATGATGTCTTCGGAGCTCGCGTCCGCGATGCCGGCAGGCTTCACGCTCGGACAGACCTCGACACATTTGCCGCACCGCGTGCAGGCGTCGAGCATGTCCTCGACGCGTCGGCCCAGGGCCGTCTCGAAAGAGATGTCGTTGTTGGGCTGCATACCCGCCTCTCCAATCAACGCCGACAGCCGCGCCAGCCGATTTCGGCCTCCGGAGCCTAGCCCAAGCGGGCGGGCACGTAAACGCGAACCGTAACCCCCCAGGTTGTGCAGAAATACATGCGATGATCCGAGGGAATTCAGGCGGTGGTGTTTTGCGCGTCGGCGGACTAAAACGCCCGCAGCAGCCCGCGATTTCGGGACCGCGAGGAGGTCACGCGATGGAACGCAAGCTTCTTCAGATCGCGGTGGCGGCTGCAGGCCTTGCGGGCGTGAGCCTGGGGCTCACCGGGGTCCTGTTTGGCACCATGTATGCCGATTTGTCCGGCGATGTGGTGATGGACAGCTACGTTCGTTTTCTCAAGGGGATGCTGCTCGCGATCGGCCTGATCTACTGGTCGTGCATTCGGCAGATCGAGCAGCGCGGCGATCGAATTTCACTGGTGACGTTCATTCTGGTATTTGGCACGCTTTCACGCCTGCTGTCCGTGATCGGACACGGCGTGCCGACCGTGGGCATCATGTACAACCTGATCGTGGGATTGATCTTCGTGCCGCTGTTGTGGCTGTGGCAGCGGCATGTCGCCCGGGTGGTGCAGCAAGGCGCCGTCACCTGATGAAACGTATCGCGGTCTGGATTTTCTATGGGATCGGCGCGCTCGCGATCGGTTATCTCGTGCTTTACGCCTACGCGGCATTCACCGGACGTGACCTCCAGCCTGGAGATCCGATCCACATCTTCCGCAAGCCCGACGCACCCGATTACTCCTAGAAATACCGACGTCATTGCGGGCGCAAGCGAAGCAATCCATCGGCGCGGAAACGCAGTCTGGATTGCTTCGTCGCTGCGCTCCTCGCAATGACGGCGGAGATGTCTGGATCACACCGTCGCGGCGGTCCGTTGATATTCGCCGGCGCCCGCGGGCGTGATCGGCAGTCCGCCGTCGGCATATTCGTTGAGCTTGTTGCGCAGGGTGCGGATCGAGATGCCGAGGATATTCGCGGCGTGCGTGCGATTGCCGAGGCAATGTTTCAGCGTCTCCAGAATGAGATCGCGCTCGACATCCGCTACCGTGCGTCCGACCAGCGCACGGGTCACCTGCTCGGCGGCGAAAGTGGCATGCGCCACCGCCGGCACGGTCTTGGCAAGGTCGAGACGGTCACCGTCCGGCGTCAGGATGGCGTCGGCCCCGATCTCGTCGCCCTGCGCCATCAGCACCGAGCGGTGCATGGTGTTTTCCAGTTCGCGGACGTTGCCCTGCCAGCGGTTCGATGTCAGCACCCGGCGGGCATCGGCGGAAATGGGACGCAACGGCACGCCGTTGGCGTCGGCATATTTCTTGGCGAAGTGCTGCGCCAGTTCGAGAATATCCGCCGGGCGGTCGCGCAGCGGCGGTATCTTCAGGTTCACCACGTTGAGCCGGAACAGCAGGTCCTCGCGGAACGTGCCTTCGCGCACGGCGTCGGCCAGGTTGCGGTTCGAGGTCGCGATGATGCGGATATCGACCGGCACCGGCCGGGTGCCGCCGACGCGATCGATCACGCGCTCCTGGATGGCGCGCAGCAATTTGGATTGCAGCCGCACATCCATTTCGGAGATTTCGTCCAGCAACAGCGTGCCGCCGGTGGCTTCCTCGAATTTACCGATACGCCGCGCGATGGCGCCGGTGAACGCGCCTTTCTCGTGCCCAAACAACTCGGATTCAAGCAGATGCTCGGGTATCGCCGCGCAGTTGATGCTGATGAACGGCTTTCTGGAGCGGTTGGAGCGGGTGTGTACGTAGCGCGCCAGCACTTCCTTGCCGGTGCCGGATTCGCCGGTGATCATGACGGAGGCGTCGGAGCCGGCGATTTGCTGCGCCAGCTTGATCACCTTGGCCATCGCTTCGTCGCGATAGACCAGATCGCGCGAGTCGTTGGCGACGGCGGCGAGCACCGCGGCGATCAATTCAGGATCGGGCGGCAGCGGGATGTATTCCTTGGCGCCGGCATGGATCGCGGCGACCGCGGCGCGGGCGTCGTTGGAGATGCCGCAGGCGACGATCGGCACATGGATGTGTTCGGCTTCCAGCCGCATCACGAGATCGCGGATGTCGAGGTTGACATCGACCAGCAGCAGGTCGGCGCCCTTGCCGCCGCGCAGCACGCGCATCGCCTGTTCGTGGTCCTCCGCATGGGTCACGGTCGCGACCAAGATCGCGATGGACAAGGGCGCCAACGTCACCCACGCCGACGGCGCCGACATGGCGTTGCGCGTGCTGCGCTCCGGGCGCAGCGCCGACCTGCTGCTGGTCGAGGTCGCGGTCGACATCCGCGATCTGGTGAT
>DATDGA010000082.1:0-8829 GCA_036522335.1 Burkholderiales bacterium | reverse complement strand
ATGTCCTTGGAGACCAGCACCACCGGGCGCTGCGGGAAGCGCTTCTGCAGGTGGCGCACGACCGCCAGGATGCCGTTGTCGGTCTTGCCGGCGGCGAGCGTCGCCGGCAGCTCGCCATGGATCGCTTCGGTCTGCAGGAACAGGCGCCCGCCGGCCGAAGGGCCGCCCGTGCCGGAATAATTCGGCGCGCGGATCGGCAGGCCTTTGGCGATGTCGCCGCCCTTTACCGAGACGATCTCGTCGAGGAAGCGGCTCGCCTGGCGCGCGTTGCGCGACACGTCCGACAGGCCCTTCTTGTTCGCGTCGAGCTCCTCCAGCGTGCCGATCGGCAGGAACACGTCGTGCTCCTCGAAGCGGAACAGGCTGGTCGGATCGTGCATCAGAACGTTGGTGTCGAGAACGAAAAGCTTCGTGTTGGATTGCCGGGATGCGGCGCGGGGTCGGCGGCTGGGCACGGATTTGGGTGAAACTTCGGCTGCGGGATCGGGACCGCTTTGCTGCTCAGACGGTTTTAACAAAATCGAGCACCTCCTGGGCGTGACCTGGAACTTTGACTCCGCGCCATTCGCGCCGGAGAACGCGGTCGCTGTCGAGCACGAAGGTGCTGCGCTCGATGCCTCGTACCTTTTTCCCGTATAGGTTCTTCATCTTCATCACGCCGAACTGCTTGCAGATCCTTTCGTCTTCGTCCGACAGCAGCTCGAAAGGAAAACCCATCTTGGCCTTGAAATTTTCGTGCGACTTGAGGCTGTCCCGGGAGATGCCTGCAACGGAGCAGCCGGCTTTCTGGAACTGGGGGTAGAGATCGCGAAATTGCGCGCCTTCCGTGGTACAGCCCGGGGTGTTGTCCTTGGGATAGAAATAGAGGACCAGCAATTTCGATTTCACCGCCGAGAGCCGGAACTCCTTGCCGCCCGTGGCGGGCAGTACGAAGTCGCTTACTGCTTTGTTGACCATCCAGAGTCCGCGCCCTTGTAGACCGCATTGTCACCCCAATCCGGAATCGAACGCAAGCACTGCCGTTTCAGCGCCTTATGAAAGAAATCTTACAAGCTCCGCCAGCAGTTCCTTCGGCGCTTCCTCCGGGATGTAGTGTCCGCAATCCAGCGTCCGGCCCTGTACGTTGTCGGCCCGCTCGGCCCAATCGGCGAGGGGGTGGAAACAGCGTTCGATGGTTCCGTGCTTGCCCCAGAGCACGAGCAGCGGCGCCGCGAGCTTGCGATCTATGTCGGCCTCGTCGTGCGCGAGGTCGATCGATTCGGCTGCCCGGTAGTCCTCGCAGCTTGCGTGAATCGCCGCGGGATCGCGAAAACACCTCCGGTACTCGGCAAGCGCTTCGGGCGCGAACGCCTTGAGGCCCGCGTGGCGCGTGCCGATGTGGCTCTCGAGGTAGAAATCCGGACTGGCGCCGATCAGCGTTTCGGGGATCGGCTCCGGCCGCAGCAGAAAGAACCAGTGGTAGTACGCCTTGGCAAACTCGCGCGAGACATTCGCGTACATCGTGCGCGTCGGCACGATGTCGAGCACGACGAGCCTCGACACCGAAGCCGGATGGTCCAGGGCCATTCGATGCGCGACTCGTCCTCCACGATCGTGGCCGACCACGAAGAATGTTTCGTGCCCCAGGGCTCGCATCACTTCGACCTGGTCCAGGGCCATCGCGCGCTTGGAATAGTTCGCATGGTCGGACATCCCATGCGGTTTTTCGCTGTCTCCGTATCCGCGCAGGTCGGCGGCGACCACGGTGAACCGCTTCGCGAGCTCCGGCGCGACCCGGTGCCAGATCGCGTGCGTCTGCGGATAGCCGTGCAGCAGGAGCAGCGGCGGTCCGACCCCGCCATGAACGAGGTTGATCGCCGCGCCGCTCGTTCTGATGCGCTTGCGCTTGAACCCGGGAAAGAGCTCGTTCATGAAAGGAATTCCCTGCCTTGAAGGGCGAGCGAGCCCGAGCGCCCGGCAATGCTGCCGATGGCAACTTCGTTGCGCGGCAGGCTTTTCAGATCGAGCGATTCCGCGAGAGAGCGCATGGGGACGAGCTCGTAGCCCTGGCTCTTCCATCCCGAGAGCATCGCCTCGAACGCGGGTGCGAGCTTCCCGCCCTCGAGCTCGGCGTGGAGCGTGTAGACGTGTCCTCCGGGGGGACTTTTCCGCGTGAGATCGAGCACGTGCTCGGCGACGTTTTTCACGGTGAGCCCGTCGGTACCGATCAGTTCGTCGAGCGTCGGGAGCGTCGTGGGCAGCTGCGGGCAGGCGACGATTTCGGCGCGCCACACGGGGATGAATGGACAGCTGCCCCGTGTGTCCGAGCAGTAGTCGAAGCCGAGGCGCTGCGTCAGGCGCAAGGCGTGGACGTTGGTCTGCCAGCCGGCCGCGCCGTGCACGCGCGCGGGCTCGCCGAAAATTTCCTCGAAGCGTTCTCTCGCGAGAGCCATCTGGCGCTCGGTCCACCGGGCGTCGGCTGCGCCGACGCCATCCTGCCATTTCACGTGGTCCCAGGCGTGGATTCCGACCTCGAAGCCCGCGTCGCGCACCGCGCGAATCACGCCGGCGCAGCGCCGTCCGATGTCCGGGCCCGGCAGCAAGGTCCCGTAGAGAAGCGTCAGGAGCCCGTAATGCGAAAGTATCGAGGTGCGCGAAACCTTGCCGATGAAGCCGCGACGGAAAGCGCGCTTGACCGCCCGTCCGGTGTGGTCCGGTCCGAGGCTGAAGAGGAAAGTCGCGCCGGCGTTATGTTTCTTGAGCAGCTCGACCAGGCGCGGCACGCCCTGCTTCGTGCCGCGGTAGGTATCGACGTCGACTTTCAGGGCGAGTTTCATTCGACCAGCCGTCGCGCCTCGGGGACGTGCGTCCGGTAGGCGTCGAAAATGCGCTTCAGCGCCTGCTGCATGTTGAACTTCGGCCTCCAGCCCAGATCCTTGGTGGTGCCGGCGATTTTGGGGACGCGGTTCTGCACGTCCTGGTAGCCCTTGCCGTAGTACAGCGCCGCGCTCGTCTTGACGAGCTTCACCTTCCTCGCCTGCTCCCGGTATTCGGGATATTGCAAGGCCAGCTTCACCATCATCTCGGCCAGCTGCCTGACCGAGTAGTTGTTTCTCGGATTGCCGACGTTGTAGATTTTCCCGGTGGCGATTCCTTTTCGGTTCTCGATGATCTTCATGAGCGCGTCGACCCCGTCGTCCACGTAGGTGAATGCGCGTTTCTGCCTGCCGCCGTCCACCAGCTTGATCGGCTCGCCGCGGACGATGTGGCCGAAGAACTGGGTGATCACCCGGGAGCTGCCTTCCTTGGTGGCGTTGAGGTTGTCCAGTCCGGACCCGATCCAGTTGAACGGCCGGAACAAAGTGTAGTCGAGACCTTCCTTCATGCGGTACGCGTGAATCACGCGGTCCATCAGCTGCTTCGCGCAGGCGTAGATCCAGCGCGGCTTGTTGATCGGGCCGTAGACGAGCGGGGAGCTCTCCGGATCGAACTCGCGGTCGCCGCACATTCCGTAGACCTCGGAGGTCGAGGGAAACACCAGGCGTTTGCCGTGCCTGACGCATCCGCGCACGATCGGGAGATTGGCCTCGAAGTCGAGCTCGAAGACTCTGAGCGGTTCCTTGACGTAAGTCGCGGGAGTGGCGATTGCCACCAGCGGAAGGACGGTGTCGCACTTGCGGACATGGTACTCGATCCACTCGCGGTTGATGGTGATGTCGCCCTCGAAGAAGTGGAAGCGCTTGTGGCCCAGCAGGTCGGCGACGCGGTCGGTCTGCATGTCCATGCCGTAGACTTCCCAGTCGGTCCGGGCGACGATGCGCTTCGACAGATGGTGGCCGATGAACCCGTTCACGCCGAGGATGAGGATTTTTTTCACAGTGACTCCTTAGTGCACCGGCAACTTTCGATCGCCGATGCGAATGGCAAAATCCCGGGCGGATAGCGGCTGCCCGTCCAATTCCAGCTCGAGGATTTCCAGCAGTTCCCCGTTCGCGCAGCTCGCGTAGCAGCGGCCGCTCTCAGCGAACAGCGACCCCGCGGCGCGCTCGGTGCGTTTTCCGGCGCACAGCCGCGTGCGCAGCACGCGCAGGCGCTTCCCATCCAGTTCCGAGAACGCGCCGGGGTAAGGCGGTGCCACCGCCCGGACCAGATCGTGCACCTGTCTGGCGGGGGCATTCCAGTCGATGCGACCGTCCTCGGGCCGGCGTCCGCCGAAATAACTGCCCCTGGAAAGGTCCTGAGGGCGCAGCACTGCGCTGCCGTCGATCAGCTTCGGAATGCTGCGCTCGAGCGCTCGCTCGGCCGCGCCGGTGACCTTCCTGAAGACATCGACGACGAGATCGTCGGGGAGAATCGGCACGGATTCCTGGTCGACGATGCGCCCCGCGTCGGGCTTGGCCACCATCTCGTGGAGCGTCGCGCCCGTTTCCGTCTCGCCGCGGATGATCGCCCAATTGACCGGCACGCGGCCCCGGTACTTCGGCAGGAGCGAGCCGTGCATGTTGAACGCTCCTCGCCGTGGAATTTCGAGCAGCGCGGGCCCGAGCATCAGGCGGTAGTAAAACGAGAAGAGAAAATCCGGCCGCAAGGCGCGGATTTTTTCGACGGTCTCCGGCGCATTGGGGTCCGCAGGGCTCAGCGTCTCGATGTTCCGCTTGCGCGCGATTTCTGCAACGCTTGCGAACCAGATGGTTTCCGCGGGATTGTCGCTGTGAGTGATCAGCAGAGGCACGTCGATGCGCCGATCGAGCAGGACCTTGAGGCAGCGGCAGCCGACGTCGTGGTAGGCAAAGACAACCGCCGTAGTCACTCTTTTGGCCGGTTACGAGATGAGAGGAAACATCCCCTCATGCTCCCCTAGATTTGACGCTGTTTCGGCAAATCCGAAACAGCGCCGTCGCGTTCCAGAATCGCCTGCACCAGGTAGCGCGGCCGCTGGCGCACCTGCTCGTAGATGCGGCTTATGTACTCGCCCAGCAGGCCTATCCCGAACAAGGTGATGCCGATAAGGAAGAAGGCCACGCCGAACAGCGTGAACAGGCCTTCCGCCTCGGGCCCGACGACCGCGCGCCGGATGGCGAGGAAGATCACGAACGCAAGCGACAGCAGCGAAATGACGATTCCCGTCAGCGAGAAAAGCTGCAGCGGCATCGCCGAGAATCCAGTCACGAGATCGAAGTTGAGCCGGACGAGGCTGTAGAGCGAATATTTCGATTCCCCCGCGGTGCGCTGCTCGTGCCCCACCTCGATCTCGGTCGGACGCTCGGCAAACGTATATGCGAGCGCCGGAATGAAGGTGTTGATCTCGCGGCAGCTATTGATGGCATCGACTATCGTCCGGCTGTACGCGCGAAGCATGCAGCCCTGATCGCTCATGCGGATGCGGGTGATGCGCTCGCGAATGGCGTTCATCATCCGCGAAGCGTTGCGCCTGAAAGCGGTGTCCTGCCGCTCGCGGCGCACGCCGCCGACGTAGTCGTAACCCTCGTCCATCTTGGCGAGGAGGTTTCCGATCTCCTCGGGGGGGTTCTGCAGGTCGGCGTCGAGCGTCACCACGCGCTCGCCGCGACAGTGCTCGAATCCGGCCATGATCGCCAGGTGCTGGCCGTAGTTGCCGTTGAACAGGATGACCCGCGTCGAATCGGGGCGTTTCTGGAACTGCTCGCGCAGGAGCGCCGCCGACCGGTCAGCGCTGCCGTCATTCACGAATATGATTTCGTAGCTCGTGCCCAGCGCATCGAGCGCCGGATAGAGGCGCGCGAACAGCGCCGGAAGCACCGCCTCCTCGTTGTAGACCGGCACCACGACCGAAACGCGGGGATTCACGGCGAGGCCTCGCGCAGCGCGCGAGAGACGGCCTTGCACACGCGCTCGACGTCGGTCTCGCGCATTTCGGGGAAGAGCGGCAAGGTCACCGTCTCGCGCGCGATGCGCTCCGAGACCGGGAACATGCCCTCCCGGAATCCCTTGTTGCGAAAGAGCGTGGTGAGGTGGATCGCTTCATACGAGATGCCGGTGCCGATGCCTTCCTTCTGCATCGCGTTCATGAACGCCTTGCGGGTGCTGCGCATCTCCTCCAGCGGCAACAGTACGGCGAACATGTTCCAACTGTGGCCGGGATTGTTCCGCGGGGGCAGGCACTCGGGCGTGAGCAGGTCGTCCCCCGCCAGGCACTCGAAGTAACGGTGCGCAAGGCGCTCGCGCGCGCGGCACCATTCGTCCAGGTGCGCGAGCTGCTCGATGCCCAGGCGCGCCGAAACGTCGGAGAAGTTGTACTTCGCCCCGGCGCGCTCCACGTCGCGCGTGCCGTCGGGCAGGCGCTTGATGCCGTGGAAGCGAAGCTGGTCCACGACCGCGGCCTCGCGCTCGTCGTTGAGCGCCAGGGCGCCGCCCTCGATGGTGGTCATGTTCTTGTTGGGATGGAAGCTGAACGAAACGATATCGCCCGTCGCGCCCACCGGGCCGCGCGAGGTGCGCGATCCGATCGCCAGCGCCGCGTCCTCGAGGATGCGCACCTTATGGCGTCTGGCGAATGCGTCGAGCACGTCGGGATCGAGCGGCGCGTTGTAGTGCGTCGGGAGCAGCAGGCGCGTCCTCGGCGTGACCGCGGCCGCGGCCTGCGCGAAATCAAGGTTGCGCGAACCCAAGTCCACGTCGACGAAGACCGCGGTCGCTCCGGCGCGCTCGACGACGTTGCCGGTCGCGAAGAAGCTCTGCGCGGGAACGATGACTTCGTCGCCCGGGCCGATGCCGAGGAGCTCCAAGGCCACGTGCATCGCCGCGGTCGCGGACGTGAGCGTGCGGACCGGCCGTCCGCCGAAGCGCTCCGAAAGCGCCTTCTCGAACGCGGCGACACGGGGGCCGGTGACGATCCAGCGGCTGCGCAGCGTGTCGGCGACGGCGGCGACCATGGCTTCGTCGATGGTCGGCCTCGCAAAGGGCAGGAAGGATTCGCCGGCCACGGATTCAACTGCGTGCAACAAGGAACGCGCCCGCAAAGGCTTCGAGCAGCACCGGGGCCAGGATCGCGAAGCTCGCGGCGCTCACGGCTTCCTCACGATCACCCGGCGCGGGTCGCGCGCGACGATCCGAACCGGGATCGGATGCGCCTTGAGGAAACCGTCGAGGTCGTTCGCGCTGAACATGGCGAACGCATCACGATCGGATTCCCAGGCGCGCGCGAACGCGGCCGCGTCCGGCAGGAATTTCTGGGGCTCCCAGGCGATCGGCTGGGTCAGTTCGTCCTTGACGCCGACCATGGTCACGGTTCGATTGAGGTAGAACGGCAGGGTATGGTCGAAGGTGTCCACGACGTAAAAGGGAACGTCCGGTTTCACATCGCCCCGGATCTTCTGGACGACATGATACGCGGAAAAAGCCGGAGCGAGCGTCTCGTGCCCCGAGAGCACGATTTGCACGCAGGCGAGGCCGCCGAAAGCGAGGGTCAATGCGGCGGCGGCGGGTCGGCCGCGGAGCGCAGCGGAAGCGAGTCCTGCTACGGCCAGCGCAATGCCTCCTGCGGTGAGCCAGGGGAGATAGGCCGCATACAGTTCGGAGGGAATATCCGGCTCGAGGAGCATCAGGACCTCGGCGAGATTGGCCGAAGCCCAAAGCGCCGCGGCTACGAGCGCGATCCCGAGCGAGGCTGCGACCCCGCTCTGTACCAGAGCAAAGCGCGGGCTCGCGGAGGCGAGGTGGATCCCGATCAGCAAAGCGAGCGCCGGAAATATCGGCAGAATATAGGAGGCGAGCTTGGAGTCCGACGCGGAAAAGAACGCGAAAACGACCGCGCACCACAAGAGGAGGAATCGCCTCGGCTGGAAACGGGTTTCGGGCACGCGCGTCCATGCACGTAAGAGAGCGGGGAAAAGGCCCACGATCCACGGGAGGATTCCGGCAAGCAGCACCGGAACGAAATACCACAGAGGCTGATAGCGTCCGTGTTCCCGGGTGGTGAAGCGCTCGAAGTGTTCGTGGATGAAGAAGAAACGGAAAAACTCCGGGTTGGCGAGCGAAACCGCGATGAACCACGGCGCCGCGATCGCAAGGAACAGCAGGCCGCCGCTCAACAGGTGCAGGCGACCGAGAACCCTCCAGTCGCGCTCGATCAGAACGTAGAGCGCCGCCGCGCCCGCGGGCAGAACGATCCCGACCAGCCCTTTGCTGAGCACGGCGAGCGCCGCTGCGGCCCATGCGAGCAGCATCCAGCGGCGGCGCTCCGTTTCGCTCGAGGGGTCGCTTTGGGCGGCGGCGAAGGCAAAAACCGAAGCCGACATGAAAAACGAAAGAGCCATGTCGAGAGTCAGCACGTGCCCGATGGATGCGTAGAGCGCGCTGCTTGCAGCGACTGCGGCCCCGTACAGTCCCGACGGCGGCCCGAACACCCGGTTTCCAACCCAAAACACGAAGAGCACGCCGAGAAAGCCCGTGACTGCGGGCCACAGGCGCGCGGCCCACTCCTTCTGGCCGAACACCTCGAACGCCGCCGCAGTCGCCCAGTATTGCAGAGCCGGCTTTTCGAAATACTTGAATCCGTTCAGTCGCGGCGTCAGCCAGTCGCCGCTCGCCACCATCTCCCGCGGGATTTCGGCGTAGCGCCCCTCGTCGGGCTTGACGAGATGGCGGTATCCCAGGTTGCAAAACCAGCCGGCCGCAAAGACTACAAGCAGGATCCACAGTCCGTGCCGGGAAGTCATCTATTTGCAGGTCTCATAAATTTGCGAGGCCGGCTTGTCCCCGCGGAAGCGGGGACCCAGTGGCTGAAAAAGCCGCTGGATTCCCGCTTGCGCGGGAATGACGGAGCCGTTTTCACCCGAGCAAGAGCGCCGCGGCGATCCTGCGCTCTTCGGC
>DATDGA010000081.1:0-7852 GCA_036522335.1 Burkholderiales bacterium | reverse complement strand
TCGAACTTGAGCGGCCGGTTGTCCAGCGCCGAGGGCAGGCGAAAACCGTAGTCGACGAGATTTTCCTTGCGCGAGCGGTCGCCCTTGTACATGCCACCCAGCTGACCGATGGTGACGTGCGACTCGTCGATGAACATCAACGCGTTGGCGGGAAGATAGTCGATGAGCGTCGGGGGCGGCTCGCCCTGCTTCCTCCCGGACAGATGCCTGGAATAGTTCTCGATGCCTTTGCAGAAACCCAGCTCGTTCAGCATCTCCAGATCGAAGCGCGTGCGCTGCTCGATGCGCTGGGCCTCCAGGAGCTTGCCCGCCTTTTGGAAGTGCTCGATCCTCTCGGCGAGCTCGACCTTGATCGCCTCGATCGCGCGCAGGGTGGTTGCCCGCGGCGTCACGTAGTGGCTCGAGGGGTAGACCGTGAAGCGCGGCACCTGCTGGCTCGCATGCCCGGTGAGCGGGTCGAACAGCGTCAGCCTCTGGACCTCGTCGTCGAGAAGCGCGATCCGCAGCGCGGTCTCGGAATTCTCCGCGGGGAATACATCGAGCACGTCGCCGCGCACTCGGAAAGTGCCGCGCTTGAATTCGAGCTCGTTCCTTTCGTATTGCATCGCCGCCAAACGCGCGATCACGTCGCGCTGGGACATCGGCTCCCGCTCGCGCACGTGCAGAATCATGCCGTGGTAATCGACCGGGTCGCCGATGCCGTAGATGCAGGACACGGTGGCGACGATGATGGCGTCTTCCCGTTCGAGCAGCGACTTCGTCGCCGAAAGCCGCATCTGCTCGATGTGCTCGTTGATGCTCGAGTCCTTCTCGATGTAGAGGTCCCGCGAAGGAACATAGGCTTCGGGCTGGTAGTAGTCGTAGTAGGAAACGAAATATTCGATCGCGTTCTCCGGAAAGAATTCGCGCATTTCACCGTAAAGCTGGGCCGCGAGCGTCTTGTTCGGCGCAAGCACGAGCGCCGGCCTGCCCAGGCGCGCGATCACGTTCGCCATGGTGAAGGTCTTTCCGGAGCCGGTGACGCCAAGCAGCGTCTGGTATGAAAGTCCGTCCCGGATGCCTTCGATGAGCTTCTCGATCGCCTCAGGCTGGTCCCCGGCGGGGGCAAACGCCTGGGCAAGCCTGAAGGGACTGTTGGGAAACGTGCGGATCACAGGTACAATTGGAAACGTGAAATTTTTCAGTCTAGCACGATGAACGCACCGTACTCACCCTCTCCCTTCGCCGCAATTCAGATGGCGCCGCGCGACCCCATTCTGGGACTGACCGAGGCGTACAACGCGGATCGCAATCCGAAAAAGGTCAACCTCGGCGTCGGCGTCTACTATGATGACGATGGCAAGGTGCCGCTTCTGGAGTGCGTGCGTCGCGCCGAGCGTCTGCTGGTCGAGCAAGCCGCCCCGCGCAACTACCTACCTATCGACGGCCTCCCTGCATACGACCGCGCAGTACGCGAGCTCGTGTTCGGAGCGAATGCTACCGCCGTCGGGGAAGGACGCGTGGTGACGGTGCAGGCGCTCGGCGGAACGGGCGGCCTCAAGATCGGCGCCGATTTCCTGCGAAGCGTGGCGCCGCGGGCGCAGGTCTGGATCAGCGACCCGAGCTGGGAAAACCATCGCGGGATCTTCGAGAATGCCGGATTCACCGTGCACGCCTACCCGTACTACAACGCCGCAACGCATGGCGTGGATTTCAAGGGGATGACCGCAGCGCTGCGCGCCGCGCCTGCCGGTTCGATCATGGTACTGCACGCCTGCTGCCACAACCCGACCGGCGCGGATCTTTCCGGCGAGCAATGGAAAACCGTCATCGAAGAGGTTTCGTCGCGTGGCCTCATTCCGTTTCTCGATATCGCCTACCAAGGCTTCGGCGCAGGACTCGACGCGGACGCCGCAGCAGTGCGCAGTTTCGCTCAAGGGGGGATTCCCGTGCTCGTCTCGAGCTCGTTCTCAAAGTCGCTTTCGCTGTATGGCGAGCGCATCGGATCGCTTTCCGTGGTCGCTCAAAGCGGCGAGGAGGCGGAGCGCGTGCTGTCCCAGTTGAAGCGCCTGGTGCGCACCAATTACTCCAATCCACCCACGCACGGCGGGCGCGTCGCCGTGATCGTTCTGACCACGCCCGAGCTGCGCGGCTTGTGGGAACAGGAGCTCGGGCGGATGCGCGAACGCATTCTAGAAATGCGGCGCGAGCTGGTGCAAAAGCTGCGCGCGCGCCTGCCGCGAGCCGACTTTTCCTTCATCGAGCACCAGCGCGGGTTGTTCGCCTATTCCGGGCTGTCGCGCGAGCAGGCGGTGAGGTTGCGTGAAGAATCCGCCGTGTACATGATCGAAAGTGGCCGCGTCTGCGTCGCCGCGCTCAACACGAAAAACATCGACTACGCAGCGGACTGCATCGCCCGCGTGATTGGTTGATCCGGACCGCCTACTTCAGCCACGCGTCCAGGTTTTTCGTCAGCGTATCGACGAGCCAGTCGATCTCCGGCTCGCCGATGATGTAAGGCGGCATCCAATAGACGGTCGCTCCGAGCGGACGAAGCAGCACGCCCGCCTCGAGTGCGTGTCGGTGAAAGTCCTGACCGAAACCCGGTCTTGCGTCCCGTACATCGAAAGCCCAGATCATTCCGGTGTTGCGGAAGTGCGCCAGGCGCTCATCCGAGCGCAACTTTTCCGTCCGCAGATTGAAATAGGCTGCGGTGCGTAGGTTGCGCTCCAGGACGTTTTCCTCTTTCAGGATGTCCAGCACTGTCAAGGCGGCGCGGCAGGCCAGCGGGTTGCCGCTGTAGGAATGCGAATGCAGGAAGCCCCGCTCGAGTTTGTCGTCGTAGAAAGCCTGGTATACGCGCTCCGTCGTCATTACGACCGAGAGAGGTAGATAGCCGCCGGTGAGTCCCTTCGACAGGCACAGAAAATCCGGCGCGATCTGTGCCTGCTCGCAGGCGAACAGAGTCCCGGTGCGTCCGAATCCGACCGCGATCTCGTCAGCGATGAGGTGAACGCCGAATCGGTTGCAAAGCTCTCGCGCAAGACGCAGGTACAGGGAATCGTGCATCGCCATGCCGCCCGCGCACTGGACCAGGGGCTCGACGATGAACGCCGCCGTTTCGGCCGCATGGCGCTCCAGATGCGATTCGAGCGATCGCGCGCAACGCCGTGCATACTCCTCGCGCGTCTCGCCCGGTTCGGCGAGGCGCCAATCGGGCGAAGGCACTTGGGCACTCTTTCGCAGGAGCGGCGCATAGGTGTCGCGGTAGAGCGGGATATCGGTCACCGACAACGCGCCCAGCGTCTCGCCGTGGTAGCTGTTAGCGAGCGTCACGAACCCGCTTTTCGCAGGCCGACCGGCATTCCTCCAGTAGTGATAGCTCATCTTCAACGCAATTTCGACCGCCGACGCGCCGTCTGAAGAATAGAAGCAGTGGCCCAGACCTCCAGGGGCCACCATGGCGAGACGCTCGGCGAGGTCCACGGCCGGTCCATGGGTAAAACCGGCGAGCATTACGTGCTCCAGCGACTCGAGTTGCTCGCGGAGCGCCGCGTTGATGCGGGGATTGCCGTGCCCGAGCAGGTTGACCCACCACGAGCCGATGGCATCGAGAATGCGCCGGCCCTCGAAATCGTACAGCCAGACTCCCTCGGCGCGGCTGATGGGCACAAGCGCCAGCGTTTCGTGGTGCTTCATCTGCGTGCAGGGATGCCAGACCGCCCGCAGGCTTCTCTCGATCATCCTCGCATTCCTGCTCACGCTGCAACCTCCAGCAGCGGCTCGAGGGAGAGAAGCGTCGCGGCGCTTGCCGGGACCGGATCGGGGAGAAATGGCACAACGCCCAGCAGCGGACAGCCGAGGCGCTGGTCGAGCGCGCGAACGTTGTCGTTCAAATGAGACATGTCCGGAAGGATGCAATTCGCCACCCAGCCCGCGCAGCTGAGGCCCGAGGCCTCGATCTGCCGCCGCGTGAGGAGCGCGTGATTGAGGCAACCGAGCCGCATTCCGACCACCAGCACCAGCGGCAGACCGAGCCGCAGCGCGAGGTCCGCGCCGGTCTGGTGCTCATTCAAAGGCACGAGAAAACCCCCGACCCCCTCCACGACGACGATGTCGGCCAGCTGCGACAGTTCCGTGTAGGCGCGCACGATCGGTTCAAGCTCGATCGCGACGCCGGCGAGTTGCGCCGCGATATGCGGGGCGATCGCGGGTTCGAAAGCGTAGGGGTTGGCGATTCGCGACGCTGCGCGCACCGTGCTCGCGCGCGCAAGCGCATCGACATCCGCCCAACGGCCGCCTTCGCGTCCTGCGGCAACGGGCTTCATGCCTACCACGGACTTCCCTGCGCGGGCAAAAGCGTTCAGAAGAGCGCAGGCGACGAGCGTCTTGCCTACGCCCGTATCGGTTCCGGTAACGAAGAAGCCCTGAGCCACGTTCAAGCGCCTCGGCGGCGCTTAGGCGTGTGCCGCCATGCCGCCACGACACACCTCGCTCAGGGCCGCCGCGAGACGCAATACCTCGTCCTCACTATGAGCCGCGGAAAGAGAAATGCGGATACGCGCGCTGCCTTCGGGCACCGTGGGAGGGCGGATTGCCGGCACGAGGATACCGCGCTCGCGTAGCGCCGCGCTCGCCTGCAGCGCCTCGTTGTTTCCACCCAGGATGAGCGGTTGAATCGGCGTATCCGAGGAAGCGAGCCCACTCACGCTCCCTCGCAACTCCCGCTTGAGCGCCGCGATCAGCTTGCGCAGTCGCTCGCGGCGCCATTCGTCCTCCAGGATGAGTTGCAGACTCGCTTCCACCGCAACGGCAAGCAGCGCGGGCGAGGCCGTGGTGTAAATGTAGGGGCGCGCCCGCTGCATGACAAGCTCCACGACTTCCTCACCGCCCGCCACGAACGCGCCCGCCACGCCTGCCGCCTTGCCGAGCGTTCCAACATAGATGATACGGGGGGAGCGCAAGCCGAAGTGCGCCGGCGAACCGCGGCCTTCAGGCCCAATGACCCCAAAACCGTGAGCGTCGTCGACCAGCAGCCAGGCATCGTGGCGCTCGCTCATATCGAGCAAGGCCGGCAGGGGCGCGATGTCGCCGTCCATGCTGAATACACCATCGGTGACGATGAGCTTCGCCTGCACCCGGGAAGCGGTCAGCGCTTTTTCGAGGAATTCGAGATCGACATGAGGATAGCGAACCACTTGAGCCCGGGACAGGCGTACGCCGTCGATCAGCGACGCGTGGTTGAGTGCATCGGAGAATATCGCATCCTCCGGACCGACGAGCGCGGTAATGGCGCCGATGTTCGTCTGATACCCGCTGGAAAAAAGCAGTGCCCGCGGCATCTGCATGAATTCGGCGAGTTTCGCTTCAAGGCGCTCGTGAGCGACGCTGTGCCCGCTCAGAAGGTGAGAGGCACCCTCCCCGACGCCATATCGCATTGCGCCCTCGACAGCTGCTTCAACGATTTTCGGATGGTTGGCGAGTCCCAGATAGTCGTTGCTGCAGAACGCGAGGTACTCCCGTCCGTCCACGACTATGCGCGGACCCTGCGGGCTCTCGCGAACGAGTCGCCGGCGCAGCAGACCGCGGCGCTTGAGCTCGGCGAGCCTGTCGGCAATGCGTTTGAAGATCAAGGCCGGATCGTGCGCCGAAAAGCCGCGCGGCTCATGTTTGCGACTTGAGGCCGGCAAGCGCCTTCGCACGCCACATCGGCCACGCACGATTGTAGTCCTGCAGAGGCACAGAAGCCTGGACTTCCCGCTCGTCCAGATAAGTGATCTTGCCGCCGGGTCCTGCGATCACTATTGCCTGAAGCTGCATCCGGGCGCTCAATTCGAGGTAGATGCTGCGCCCGACGGCGCGCGGCAGATTCTCGCCGACCGTCACCGAGCCGTGGCCGCGCATGAGCGCAGCCGGATGCTTCCCCAGGGTCTTGGCAAGAGCCCGCCCCAGATAAGGTGTCTTGACCAGGAGGTCGGTGCCTTTCTCTGCGTCGCGAATTTCGAAATTGGGCGTTCCCTGACCCACGAACGCCGCCATGTGAAACACCGGCCGCAACGCCACCGTCGTGACGCTGAAAGGCACGACCGAAGGGGAATGGTTGTGCACGACGGCATTGACCTCCGGACGCACCTTGAAGATCTCGCCGTGAATGAAGCGTTCCCGCACCGATTCGCGTCCTTGAGGATCGACCGGATTGCTGTCGAGGTCGTATTCCATGATGTCCTCGGGCTTCACTAATTCCGGTGCGAGCGCGCGCGCCAAGAGGTAGCGCCCGGGGTCGCGGTCCGAGCGGACGCTCACGTGTCCGTAGGCGTCGATGACGCCGTGTTCGGCGAGGACGCGGTAGGCCGCGACGAGATCTTCTACCAGATTCATTTGCTCCCTCTCTGTGGAATGTCCGTTGCGCGTCTAGTCTGCTTTGATGCCCGTAGACGCAACCACGCGCGACCATCGCGCGAGATCGCGTCTGACGAAATCTCCGAAACGCCCTGGCGTCCCGCCCGCGGCAACCAGCCCCTGCTTCGCGAGCAGTTCCACGACATCGGCCTGCTGCAGGAGCGCATTCAAGTCGGCATTCAGCTTTGCGACGATGGCAGCCGGCGTTCCGGCCGGCGCGAACATTCCATACCAGGTTTCGACTTCCAGATCGGGAAGCCCGAGCTCCTTCAGCGTCGGCACGTCCGGAAAAGCGGGCGAACGCTCGGCGCTCATCACCGCCAGCATGCGCAGCTTTCCGCTCTGGACGTAGGGCGCCACCGTCTGCAGCGATACGATCATCGCCTGCACGTGGCCGCCGACGAGATCGGCGAGCGCGCCGCCCGAACCCTTGTACGGCACGTGCACGAGGTCGATGTGCGCGTCGAGTTTCAGGAGTTCCATGGCGAGGTGCTGCGGACCGCCGCTGCCCGGAGAGGAGTAGAAGAGCTTGCCCGGCTGGCTGCGCGCAAGATCGAGAAACTCCCGCATCGACTTTGCCGGCAGCCCGGACGTGACGATGACCGCCACGGCGCTGGTGGCAAGCAATGCCACCGGCGCGAAGCTCTTCACCGGATCGAAAGGCAGTTTCGGATTGAGCGCGGGATTGGTGCTGAAGGACGTCGCGGTGCAGAGCAACGTGTAGCCGTCCGGCGGCGCTTTGGCGACGAAGTCCGTGCCGATATTACCGGTGGCGCCGGCTCGGTTGTCGGTGACGACACCGACCTTCCATTGATCGGCGAGCCTTGGGCCGAGGATGCGCGAGAGAATATCCGCGCCCGTGCCCGGCGTGTATGGCACCACGATCTGGATGGTCCGGCTCGGCCATGCAGGCTCCTGCGCGTTCGCGAACGTCGATGCGAGGGCCAGCGCCGCCAGCGCACGTGCGACGCAGCGGCGCGCCTCGTCACGCGCCAAAATCATCGGTGAATCTCCTCAGGTGCCTGGCAGCCACGTACGCATTATGCCAACACGCGTCGGTTCCGTCCGCAGCGGAAGACTGACGAGGCTATGCATGGTTCTTCGATGCGCTGCGTTGACCGGCACCCCCGCCGCAAACTAAAATACGCGGCTTCCAATTTTTCCGGCAACGTCTGCGCCGACGTACCCGCCGGAGTCTAGATTCCCCGATAGCTCAGCTGGTAGAGCGACGGACTGTTAATCCGCAGGTCCCAGGTTCGAGCCCTGGTCGGGGAGCCAGTCTCCGCGATAGCACCCGCTAACCTCTCCGAGTCCGGTCCCGACCCTCGCCCGCTACGTCCTGAAGAATCAGAGACTTACGGCGAATTCCAGCAAGCGCGTCAACGCCCAAATCTGCTACCTGAACTTACGCCAGCCTTACAGCATGACCATGTCATTCCCGGGCTGTATATCCGCACAGCGAAAAGCGGCCGGC
>DATDGA010000080.1:0-4556 GCA_036522335.1 Burkholderiales bacterium | reverse complement strand
GCTCGCGATCATGGTCTTCGCGACGCGCAGGGCCTTGCGCGAGTTGTGGCTTACCGGGGCAGCACTGATGGGCGTTGTCGTGATCAAGCTTTTCCTCGTCGAACTCTCGCACGTGGGCACTGTTGAACGCATCGTATCGTTCATCGGGGTGGGAATATTTCTGCTCGTCATCGGATATTTCTCGCCGGTTCCACCGAGACTTCGCACGGAGAATCCGCAATGAGAGTCGCGATCCTTGTTGCCGGCTTGCCGGGCCTGCTGGCCGGGAGCGCCTTCTGCGCCGAAACCCCGTCCGGTTTCGCCTATGGAATCGCCATCCACGCCGACGCCAGGGAGGCGCTGTATCGTCTCGAGCTGCCTCGCGCGGTATACCGCGGCGTCGTGCGGCGGGACCTGGGCGACCTGCGCGTGTTCAACGGCGCAGGGGAAGTCGTGCCTCACGCGTTTCGCCCGCGAGCCACCACCGAAGCGCAAAAGCGCGAGCCGGTCGCGCTGCCCTTCTTCCCCCTGTACGGCGAAGACGCGAAACAGCTGGATGGCCTATCGCTTCGCGTCGAACGACGGCCCTCCGGCACCATAATCAAGCTCGACGAGCGCAGCGGCAAGCAGGCCTCGAAAAAGCTCCTGGCCTATCTTGTCGACGCAACCGCCTTGCGCGATCCGGTGCGTGCCCTGGAGATCGAAGTTAAGAGCGGCGCCGCGTACGCGACGAACGTGAGCGTCGAGGCGAGCGACGACCTGTCGTCCTGGCGCACTGTCGCAGCTCAAGCACCGCTGTTATCGTTGCAACACGCAGGCGCAAAGCTGGAACAACGACGTATCGAGTTTGCGTCGCGCAAGCAGAAATACCTCCGGATTTCCTGGGGCGGGATGCCGGCGGGCAGCGAACTCGGCGCGTTGCGCGCAGAACCCGGCGACGCGCGCGTCGATGTGGCGCGGCAATGGGAAACAGTGGCGGGCCGCGCAGTTGCGGACAAGACCGGCGATTATGCATTCGACACGCAGGGAGCGTTCCCTGCGGATCGCCTGCGTTTCGAGCTTCCCCAGGCCAACACAGTCGTTCAGACGCAACTCTTTTCGCGCGCGCGCAGCGACGCGCCGTGGCGGCCGGCGAGCCAGGGGACTGCGTATCGCCTGCGGCGTGACGGAGCCGAAATATCCAGTCCGGATATCGCGATCGGCCAGAATGCGGACCGCTACTGGCTCCTCAGAGTGGACCAGAAAGGCGGAGGGCTCGGGGCCGGCGAGCCCAGGCTGCTGCTGGGTTGGGTTCCAAACGAGATCGTGTGGGTTGCGCGAGGCGACCCGCCCTTTACCCTGGCTTACGGCAGCCGCGATGCAAAGCCATCGGCGTATGCCATCGAATCGCTCGTTCCCGGATACCGTCGCGACGCCGATCTCGACGCAAAGATGGCGAGCGCCGAGCAAAACCCGGCGACACCCGTGAAGTCGGTGGAGGGAGACACGCCCACCGTGCTCGGCGGACAACGCGCACTGGAAGAGCGAATCGACGTCAAGCGGTGGGCGCTTTGGGCGGCGCTCGTGCTGGGCGTGGCGTTCCTCGGCTGGATGGCATGGAGGCTCCTGAAGCAAATGGATAAGGCGAAGCCGGGATCCGGCGGACCGCAAGATGCATCATCACGCCAGTGAGCCTCATGCGTTCTTGAGTGCGAATGTCGCATGGAGGGTGGAATTTTTGAAATCTCGAATACTATTCACGGGTATTCCGAGCCACGACCTGAAACCAGAGGAGGAGTGAAACATGGAAGCGCAAAACGAACCGAGACTGTTGTTCCCAAGACTCAAGCCGTTCTACGACTGGGTCGCGCCGCTCACCTGGCCGCTGATCCGCCTGACTGTCGGGCTGATGATCATTCCGCACGGCTGGCCCAAGCTGATGATGGGCGTCACGGGGACCGCCCAGTTCGCGCTGATCAAGCGAGGCATCGAGCCGGCCGAGCCCCTGGCCGTGGTTCTCATCATCCTGGAAACCGTCGGCGGGCTGTGCGTCGCCC
Organism: Burkholderiales bacterium; assembly: GCA_036522335.1. Lineage (GTDB taxonomy): Bacteria > Pseudomonadota > Gammaproteobacteria > Burkholderiales > SG8-39 > VBDM01. The sequence continues at coordinate 2,541 of DATDGA010000080.1, read as the reverse complement.
TGGGCCTGTTCACGCGCTTTTTCGCAGCGGCCATCACCATCGAGATGGTGGTGGTCGCCTATCAATATCTGCCCAAATTCGGATGGACCGGTCCCGGTTACGAATACCCGCTGATGTGGGGCTTGATCATGTTCGCCATCGCACTGCGCGGCGGCGGCCCGTGGTCGCTCGACCGCAAGATCGGCTGGCAACTCTAGAGATCGCAGAGGATCTGATCTGGGTTCTTTCAGGGGGAAAGGGGTTCCATGACAACCGTCGCCAATGCCGCGGTAGCACTGGTCGCCGTCCTGCATTTCGGCTTCCTGATTCTGGAGATGTTTCTCTGGACCAAGCCTCTCGGCCTGAAAACTTTTCGTCTTACGCCGGAGTTCGCCGCGGCCTCGAAGGCGCTCGCAGCGAATCAGGGACTGTACAACGGCTTCGTCGCAGCCGGGCTCGGATGGAGTCTCGCGCTCGGCGGAGGGGGAACCTCGATCAAGATCTTCTTTCTCGGCTGCGTCATCGTCGCCGGCGTCTTCGGCGGGTTTACGGCCAGCCGCAAGATTTTCTGGGTCCAGGCGCTCCCCGGCGCCGTGGCGCTCGCTCTGGTGCTGTTCGCGTGAGCGGAGGCATCAGCCGAGCGCGGCGATCTTGGCGAAAAGCTCCTTCGTGTCGACGGGCTTGACGATGTAGTCTTTTGCGCCCTGGCGCATGCCCCAGATCCGGTCGGTTTCCAGTTTCTTGCTGGTGCACACGATCACCGGAATGTGCTTGGTGGCTTCGTCGTGCGTGATGGCGCGCGTCGCCTTGAACCCGTCGACGCCGGGCATGATGATGTCCATCAGGATCAGGTCCGGCAGCTCGGACTTCGACTTGGCGATGCCCTCCTCGCCGCTCTGCGCCGTCACGCACTGATAGCCCTCCTTGCTCAACGCGTCCAGCAGGAACTGGCGGTCGGTAGCAGAATCATCGACGATCAAGATCTTCTTGATTGGCATGGCAATCCTCCTTGAATGGCCCCGGGTCAGCTGGCCGCGGCGCCGATTCAAACGCCGCGGAAGCCCCCCAAGTATAGGCTTGCCCGGTATCGGTGTGGCGGGCGATTTGCGGTACCCTCGGATTTGAAAGGATCGATTCGAAACGGGAAGAACCGGATGAATACATTTCGCAATGTGAGCGCGTTCGCCTTCGGGGTCACACTGGCGTTCGGCGCGCTCGCGCAAAACGCGCCTGCGCCCGCACAGCAGCAATTGCGAGAAATCTACAAGGAGTTGGTCGAGATCAACACCACGGACTCCGCAGGAAGCTGCACCGCCGCGGCGGAGGCGATGGCCGCGCGCCTGAAAGCGGGCGGCCTGCCGGCGCAGGACGTGCAGGTGATCGCGCCGCCGGGCGGACCGAAGAAGGGCAACCTCGTCGCGCGCTACCGCGGCACCGGCGCGAAAAAACCCGTCATGCTGCTCGGGCACCTCGACGTGGTAGAGGCGAAACGCGAGGACTGGCAGCGCGATCCCTTCAAGCTGGTCGAGGAAAACGGCTACTTCTACGCGCGCGGCGCCGCCGACGACAAGGCGATGGTCGCGGTGTTCGTCGCGAACCTCGTGCGCTACCGGCAGGAGGGCTTCCGTCCCGAGCGCGACCTCTTGCTGGTTGCGACCTGCGACGAGGAAATCATTCCGTCCAACTTCAACGGCATCGTGTACCTGCTCAAGAACCACCGCAATCTGATCGACGCCGAGTTCGCGCTGAACGAAGGCGGCATCGGCCGACTCGACAAGGACGGCCGCCACCTGTTTGTCGCCATCCAGGCCGGCGAGAAGGTATTTCAGACCTACCAGCTGGAAGTCACCCATCCGGGCGGGCACAGCATGTTTCCGGTGAAGGACAACGCGATTACCCATCTCGCAGCAGGCCTCGTGCGGCTCGGGGCGCACGACTTCCCGTTCAAGCTCTCCGCCACGACGCGCGCCTATTTCGAGCGGATGTCGCGTATCGAATCCGGGCAGACCGCCGCGGACATGAAGGCGATCCTGCGCGAGCCGCCCGATCCCGCGGCGATCGCGCGCCTGTCGGCGAACCCGGGCAACAACTCGATCTTGCGCACCACCTGCGTCGCCACCATGCTCGAGGCGGGACACGCACCCAATGCCCTGCCCCAGCGCGCGCGCGCCACGGTGAACTGCCGCATCCTTCCCGGCGAATCGGTGGCAGAGGTGCAAGGAACGCTCGAGCGCGTCCTGGCAGACGACAAGATCAGGATCGCCCCGACGCACCAGCCGACGCTCTCGCCTCCGCCGCCCCTCTCGCGCGAGATCCTCGGGCCGGTCGAGGCCGTGAGCGCGCAGATGTTCCCGGGCGTGCCGGTGGTGCCGACCCTGCTCGCGGGCGCGACCGACGGCCGTTTCACCATCAACGCCGGCATCCCGACCTATGGCGTCAGCGGCATGTCCGGCGAACCCGACGGCTCGGGCGTGCACGGCCTGAACGAGCGCATGCGCGTGCGCACGCTCTACGAAGGCCACGAGTTCCTCTACCGCCTGGTGAAGCTGTACGCGGGTGGAA
>DATDGA010000079.1:0-5624 GCA_036522335.1 Burkholderiales bacterium | reverse complement strand
TCGAAGAACAGGTTTATCAGCGTGCGGCCCTTCAGCAGGGCGGTCTTTTTGTCAGTGGCGCGGCCCTGCACGACATAAGTCTCGGCCAGGTCGAGTAGCGCGGTGATGTCGAATGGGGAAAGGCCTTCGATCCCCAGCAGGTGGCTGGTTCTATCCCGAGATCATCGATGCACAGAGCGGGGACGTGCTCCCCGCCGGTCAGAACGGCGAGCTGGTGCTAACCTCGCTCACCAAGATCGGCATGCCCGCGATCCGCTTCCGTACCCGAGACCTCACCTGCCTGTTGCCCGGCACCGCGCGCAGCATGCGCCGCATGGCGCGCGTCCTCGGGCGCAGCGACGACATGCTGATCATCCGCGGCGTCAACGTATTTCCCTCGCAGATCGAGGAGCTTCTGCTCAAGAACGGGCAGCTTGCACCCCACTATGTGCTCGAAGTCCGCCGCGACGGACACTTGGACGATCTCGATGTCGTGGTGGAGCGCCGGGACGGGACCTTGTCGGTTGCGGCAAGCGCCGCCATCGCGCAGGATGTGGAGCGCCTGATCAAGGGAACCATCGGCATAAGTACGACGGTGCGCGTGGTCGAGCCCGGAACGGTGCAACGCTCGCAGGGCAAGGCGGTCCGCGTCATCGACAAGCGGCCGAAGACGTGAAGGAGAAGCGCTTGGCAGCATCGGTCACTGAAGCCTCGGCTCGAGAGGCGGCGCCGCGCGACACCGCCGATTTCGCCGGCGACTGCGCGCGCTACTCGCGATTCTGGGAGAGTAGCGCGGCGCTCCTGGCGCGCCTGCCCTCGAAACCCGCGCGCAACGCGGAGCAGGCGCAGGCGGCCGAGAGTATCAAGCAGGCGGCGCGCGAGGCGCGAGGGCGCTTCCTCTCCGCCCATGCGGAAGGCGTCTACGACAGGCTCACGCAGAAACGCTCGCGATTCATCCGCGTCGAGCAGCTCGTATACGACGCGGCGTCGCTCGTGCCGGGGCTCGTTCCGACGCGCGCGCAGGTCGCCGCGGAGGCCGCGCTCATCCAGCGCGACAAGGAGGGGATGGAGATCGACCAGGGAATTTTCGTTTCCGCCGTGCTGGCGAACCCGCCCGCCGGACGCCATCTGTGCCACGCGATGCTGCTGCCCCACGCCAAGACCGCCGAGCGATTTTCGGAGCTGGAAAAAAACGGTCACGTCGATTTGGGCGCGGCGGAAGTTTTCCGCAAAGGCAGGGCCGCGCACGTCATCCAGAAGAACCCGCGCCACCTGAATGCCGAGGACGACACCACCCTCGACGCGGCCGAGATCGCGGTCGACCTCGCGATCCTCGATCCGCACTCCCAGATCTGCGTGTTGCGCGGTGGCGTCGTGCAGGGCGGCAAGCACCAGGGGCGGCGCGTGCTCGGCAGCGGCATCAATCTCACGCATCTCTACCACGGCAAGGTGCCGTTCATCTGGTACCTGCAGCGCGACCTGGGTATCGTGAACAAGATCTATCGGGGCCTCGCGCGGCCGGACGCGCTGCCGGACGACGTCACCGGGCAGACCATCGAAAAGTTCTGGATCGCGGTGGTGGAGGGATTCGCCATCGGCGGCCACTGCCAGTACCTGCTCGTCATGGATTACGTGCTCGCGGCGCAGGATGCCTTCATGAGCCTGCCCGCGCGCAAGGAGGGCATCATCCCCGGCGCGGCCAACCTGCGCCTGCCGCGCTTCACCGGAGATCGCATCGCGCGCCAGGCGATCATGGCCGAGCGCCGGTTCGACTGCGACAGCCCCGAGGGACGGCTAATCTGCGACGAAGTGGTCCCGCAATCGGGCATGGACGGCGCGATCGAGCGGGTCGTGGAAAAACTCACCGGCTCCGGCGTGGTCAGCGCCAGCGCGAACCGGAAGGCGTTCCGAATCGCGCAGGAGCCGCTCGACCTGTTCCGCGAGTATTTCGCAATGTACGCGCGCGAGCAGGCCTACTGCCACTTCAGCCCCGCGCTGATCGCCAACCTTGAGCGCAACTGGAATGCGAAGAACCGCAAGCTTGACTGATCGGCCGGTGTTTTTCTTGGGCGTCGCGCCCGGCAAGCTTCCGATCCGCCGTCAGTCGTCCCCGGAGCCGTTGTCCGACCAGCGCCGGCGAGGTCCTGAATGGCCCTCCGGGAGGTCGGTATTCGCATCTTCTTCCAGTTCGTCGAACTCATCCAATTGCCGCAGCAGTGCCTGCAGGCGCAGCTCGGCGGCAGAATCCCGGTCCGCCTGATCGGCCAGTCGCTTGGCGACGGCTGAAGCGCCTTCGTAGTCGCGCTTCGTCTTGACCGGTCGTGCGTAGCCGTTGGCCCTTTTTCGCTTGGTCATCCTATCCCCTTGCCGGCCCGTCGATGGGGCATCAGCGCATAAGTGTAGACCTTACTCGGTCGTCCTGCGTCGATTCGCACGCTCGGAGCCATTCGGGCGCGGTGTTGACAAGGATATTACCAGCGTTGAGCATAGCGCCAGCGCAGCTTACAACGGAAAAGGGGATCTCTTTGCGGCAAGTATGGGGTGTGTTGCTTGGCTCCATAGGACTGCTCGCCGCGGCTGCGGTGCTCGCACAAACTTTTCCTTCGAAACCGGTGCGTATCGTAGTGCCGTTTCCGCCGGGCGGAGGCGCGGACACGCTCACGCGCATCATGGAACCGAGGCTCGCCGGAATCTGGGCGCAGCCCATCATCGTCGATCCCCGTCCCGGCGCGAGCGGCCATATCGGCGCGGAGCTCGTGGCGAAATCCACGCCCGACGGTTACACGCTAGTGATGGCTTCGACCGCCGCCCTCGATGAGAAGAATGTGGCGGGGTTCGCGCCGATATCGCTGGTGTCCGCCTCGGCCTATGTCGTCACCGCCAATCCGGGTGTCGTGGCGGCGAACATCCGGGAGCTGATCGCGCGCGCAAAGGCAAACCCCGGTAAGCTCACGTTCGGTTCCTCAGGGACGGGCGCGGCCTCGCATCTCGCAGCAGAACTCTTCAAGGCGATGGCTGGCGTGGACCTTTTGCACGTGCCGTACAAAGGCACCGGGCAGGCGCTCACCGATTTGCTGGCAGGGCACGTGAACCTGATGTTCGCCCCGGCGCAGACGGTGATGCCCTACGTCCGGGCCGGAAAATTGAAGGCTCTTGCCGTCACCGGGTCGAGGCGATCGGAGACGCTGCCCGATCTTCCGACCGTAGCGGAGTCGGGTCTACCGGGCTACGAGGCGATCGGGTGGTTCGGATTGCTCGCACCCGCGGCGACGCCGAACCCGACGGTGGCGCAGATCTCCGCCGACGTGAGGCGCGTGCTCGCGATGAGCGACGTGCGCGAGAGGATGCTCGGTCTCGGGGCCGATCCCGCGGGCAACACGCCCGAGGAATTCGCGCGCTTCATCCGCGACGATCAGGCGAAGTGGTCGAAGCTGATGAAAGAGGCGGGGATCAAAGCGGAGTAGAGGGGGAGGGATGCACGTCGTCGAGCGCCTCGCTGAATTCGCGCAAACCTATCGCGGGCGGCCGATCGCACCGCAGGTCCTGCACCACGCAAAGCGGGCGGTGATCGACTGGCACGCGGCGCTCTTTCCGGGCGCCAAGGTTGCACCCGCCACCGCACTAGAGCGCTCGCTCGCAGGAGAACTCGACAACGGAGAAGCGCATCTTGCGCTGGGCCGGCGCGCGGGCGTGCGCGCGGCAGCGCTCATCAACGGCGCGGCCGCGCACACGGTCGAGGTGGACGACATTTTCCGCGAAGGCATCTATCACCCCGGTGCACCGACCATCGCCGCGGCGCTCGCGGTTGCGCAGTCGCGACACGCCTCGGGCGAGCTTTTCTTGCGCGCGGTGGTCGTCGGCTACGAGATTTCCACGCGCATCGCCGCGGCCATGGGTCGCGCTCACTACAAGTACTGGCACAACACCGGCACCATCGGCTGCTTCGGCGCGGCGAGCGCTGCGGCCGAGCTGCTTGGCCTCGACGCAAGGCGCTTTGCTCATGCGCTTGCCACGGTCGCCACTTTCTCCGCCGGCCTGCAGCAGGCGTTTCGCACCGATTCGATGTCCAAGCCCATGCACGCGGGACGCGCGGCGGAGGCGGGCGTCACCGCGGCCCTCGCGGCAGCCGAAGGCGTCACGGGGTCGCTGGACATCATGGAGGGCGAGGCGGGCTACGGCCGCGCGATGGGTTATGGAGATGCAGGCGGCCCGGACTGGGAGCATGCGCTCGCCACGCTCGGTGAGGATTTCCACATTACGCAAATGACTTTCAAGAACCACGCGTGCTGCGGCCACGCCTTTGCCGCGATCGATGGCGCGCTTGCGCTGAAAGCGCAGATGGGCCTGGCCGCTACAGAGATCGCGCGCGTGCGCGTCGGAGGCTACCGGGCGACGCTGGAGGTCGCGGGGATCGCAGACCCCGCGACTGCGGCCGAGGCGCGCTTCAGCACGCCCTATCTCGTCGCGACCGCGCTCACGCACGGCAGCGTGCGGCTGGCCGCGTTCGAGCCGGCGCGGCTCGATGACGCCGCCACGCGCTCGCTCATGCGGCGCGTCGAGGTGATTCTCGACCACGGGATCGACGCCGCATTCCCGGCGCGGCGCGCGGCGCGGGTCGCGTTCGAGGCGCGCGACGGCCGGCACGGCGAGCACCTCCAGCCAACGCGCAAAGGCGACCCGGATATGCCGCTCTCCGACGCCGAACTCGAGCACAAGTACCTCGAGCTCGCGTCGCCGGTGCTCGGTGAAGAACGTGCGCGCCGGCTGCTCGCACGGCTGTGGAAGCTGGAGAGCGAGGCTGGCTTGCCGTCTGCAAATGACTGAGCCTGGATCCGGCCCCCTCCGGCGCGAGGGAGGGGCGGAGCGTGAAGAGAGGGGTCTCGCACAGGCGCTCTTCGCACCCCGCGCGGTCGCGCTCATAGGCGCATCCGGCGACGCGACGAAGAACAGCGCGCGCCCCTTGCGGTTCCTGCGCAAGCACGGCTACACCGGGCGAATTCTCCCGATCAATGCATCGCGAAGCGAAGTGCTCGGCGAGCGCGCCTATCCCAGTCTCGCCGAGGCGCCCGGGCCAATCGACCAGGCCTTCATCATGACCCCCGGCGATTCGGTCGAGCGTGCGATCGAGGAATGCGGCGCGCGCGGCGTAGCTGTCGCGACGATCTTCAGCGACGGCTTCGCCGACGCCGGTGCAGAAGGCGCGGTGCGGCAGGCGCGCCTGATCGCTCGCGCGAAAGCGCTCGGCGTGCGCGTGCTGGGCCCCAACAGCATGGGGCTCGTCGACGTTCCCGGCCGTATTGCGCTCACCGTGAACGCGGTGCTGGAGATGGACTCCTTGCCCGCGGGAACGACGAGCTTCGTATCCCAGAGCGGAACGATGATCGGCACCGTGCTTTCGCGCGGCGCGGCGCGAGGCCTGGGTTTCGCCAAGCTCGTCTCGGTCGGCAACGAATCCGACCTCGGTGTGGCGGAGCTCGTCGCACTGCTCGCCGACGATCCGGCGACGCGAGTGATCCTGCTCTTTCTCGAGACGGTGCGCGACGGCGCGGCTCTGGCCGCGGCCGCGCGCAGGGCGCACGCCGCCGGAAAGGCGGTGGTCGCCTACAAGCTCGGGCTCTCGCAGCTGGGCGCCGCGCTTGCGCGCT
>DATDGA010000078.1:0-1898 GCA_036522335.1 Burkholderiales bacterium | reverse complement strand
GCAGCGCGCGCTCGAGGTCGGCCTCGCCCTCGCCACCCGGCCCAGGCTGGTGCTCCTCGACGAGCCCACCGCAGGAATGGGCCCGGAGGAGTCGCAGACCATGATTTCGCTGATCGAGCGCATCCGCGCGCGGGTCGCCGTGCTCCTGGTCGAGCACGACATGGACGCCGTGTTCCGGCTCGCCGACCGCATTTCGGTGCTCGTCTCGGGGCGCGTGATCGCGACGGGCGCGCCGGAGGCGATCCGCGCGCATGCCGAAGTCAGGAAGGCCTACCTGGGGGAAAGCGCGGCCGCATGAGCGAGATGCTGCAGATCGAAAAACTGGAGACCGCCTACGGAGCGAGCCAGGTGCTGTTCGGGATCGACCTCGCGATCCGTCCCGGCGAGGTGGCCACGCTCCTCGGCCGCAACGGCATGGGCAAGACCACGACGGTGCGCTCGATCATGGGTCTCACCCCGGCGCGAAGCGGGGCGATCCGCTTCCGCGGAGAGCGGGTCGAGCGCCTGCGGCCCGACCGCATCGCGCGCGGCGGCATCGCGCTCGTTCCCGAGGGCCGCCAGATCTTTCCCAATCTCAGCGTGCGGGAAAACCTGGTCGCCTTCGCCGCAAACCGCAGCGGGGCGTCCGATCCCTGGACGCTGGAGAAAGTCCTCGCTTTCTTTCCGCATCTCGCCTTGCGGATGGACAACCTCGGCAACCAGCTCTCGGGCGGCGAGCAGCAGATGCTCGCGATCGGACGCGCCCTCATGACCAATCCCCACCTGCTGATCCTCGACGAGGCGACCGAGGGCCTCGCGCCGCTGGTGCGCGAGGAGATCTGGGAATGCCTAGCCACGCTCAAGGCGGCGGGCCAGACCATCCTCGTGATCGACAAGTACGTAGAGCGCCTGATCGACATCGCCGACCACCACACCGTCCTCTCGCGCGGGCGCGTGGCCTGGCGCGGTTCCTCGGCCGAGCTCGCCGCCGACCGCTCGCTGTGGCACCGGCATCTGGGCGTGTGAAGCTGACAACAGGCGGAATACAATCCGACTTTAGGGTCTCCAATTCACGTTAGCGTTGGGTGGCAATTTCAGGTCCCGGCGTACAATGACGCCTATGACAACCTTCACTATTCAGCACGAGCGCGAAGAGGACGGCCGTTGGCTTGCCGAAGTGCCGGAGCTTCCCGGAGTCCTTGCCTATGGTGTTTCTGCTGAGGAAGCCATGGCCAAGGCCGAGGTACTGGCCCTTCGCGTGCTTGCAGAGCGTCTCGAGCACAAGGAAGCCAAGCCGCAGCCTATCTCCATAGGTATCGCGGCTGCATGAGTTCGTGGCCGTCGTCCAAGGCCACTCGCGTACTTGCAGCTCTTTACCGGATTGGTTGGTCGCTCAAGCGCCAAATCCGGATCCCACAAGACTCTTTCACGTCCCGGATGGCCAGATTTCGTCTTCGCCTTTCACGATCGCGAGGAGATCGGACCACACATGCTCTCGCGCATCGCAAAGCATACGGGGTTGCGCCCGGAGGATTTGTGAGCTTGCCACCCAACAGCGCGTTGTTGTCCGACGCCCTTAGCTCGCTGCGCTACGCATACGGCGCGGCGAAACGCGAGGTGGTGACTCCGAACAGCGATATGGGTAGATCGTGAGGTATTCAATCAAAGCAGCTCTTCTTTCAGGCTTGGTGTTTCCCGGAGTCGGGCACCTTTACCTGAAACGATATTGGCGCGGTGTTCTGCTTGCAGCAGGAGCGGCTGCCTTGTCCTATTTCATCGTCTCCGTTGCGGTGAATTCGGCGCTCGATATCGCGGGAAAGATTCAAGGTGGAGATGTTCCGCTGAATGTGGAGTCCGTCTCCAAGCTGGTGTCGAGATCCTCGACGAAGCGGTTTCAGCGCTCGACAAATCAGTGGAAG
>DATDGA010000077.1:0-6817 GCA_036522335.1 Burkholderiales bacterium | reverse complement strand
AAGTGAGCGAGCTCGATTCGCCCTGGAGCCGCGCCACCCCCGGGCGCTTCGGCGCGCACCAGTTCCAGGAGCACATGAACGACACGCTCTTGTATTGCGCCTGGTTCGCCGGGGGCTTGCGGATCGTCGACATCGCCGACCCGCACTCGCCGCAGGAAGTCGGGTTCTTCATCCCCGAGCCCGCAGCGGGAAAAGCCGCGCCGCAGACCAACGACGTCGATACCGACAGCCGCGGACTGATTTACATCGTCGACCGCTACAACGGGTTCGACGTGCTCGAGCTCGACCGCTAGTTCGGCTGCACCCCGGCCGCCTTGAGAACCCGGTCCCAGCGCGCCATCTCGGCGCGGATGTGGGCGGCGGCCTGCTCAGGCCCGGCGCCGATCGGCTGAGTGCCCGAGGCGGCGAGGCGCGCGAGCACCGCCTCGTTCTTCAGCGCCTTCTGCGCGGCGTCGTTCACGCGGTCGATGATGTTCTTCGGTGTGTTCGCGGGCGCCATGAGGATGTACCAGCCGCTCACCGCAAAGTCGGCGAGACCGCCTTCGGCGGTGGTGGGAACCTCCGGCAGGCCCGGCGCGCGGTGCTCGGCGGCGATCGCGAGTGCCTTCATGCGCCCCTGCTTCACGAACGGCGTCGCGATCGAAATCACCGACCACATGTAAGGCACGTGGCCGGCGACGACGTCCGCGGCGGCCGGGCCGCTGCCTTTGTAGGGGATGGCCTCGATCGCCTTCAGTCCGGTCGCCTGCTTGAACAGCTCCCCGGCGAGGAAGCCCGCGCTGCCCGGATCGGTCGCGTAGGAGAGCTTCCCCTTCGCCGCGCCTTCCTTCGCCCAGGCGATGAATTCGGAAAGCGTGTTCGCCGGCACCGAAGGGTGCGTCACCAAGAGCGTCGGCTCGTGCGACATCAGCGTGATCGGCGCGAAGTCGCGCAGCGTGTCGTAGGGCAGCGTCTTGTTCAGCGTCGGATTGGTTGCGTGGCTGACATACACCATGAGCAGCGTGTAGCCGTCCGGCGCGGCCTTTGCAACCAGGTCGCTGCCGATGACGCCGCCCGCGCCGCCGCGGTTCTCGATCAGCACGTTCTGTCCGAGATTCTCGGCGAGCGCCGGCACGACGCTGCGCGTGACGATGTCGGTGCCCCCGCCCGGGGCGGCCGGCACGACGAGGCGGATCGGCCTAACAGGATAGGGCGGGAATTGCGCCAATGCAGGCGAGATGAGCGGCGCGGCGAGGAGCCCGGAGACCAGCGCCAGCAACGCGGTGAATCTCGTCACGGTTCACCTCCACTGAAGAAGTCCAAGTCTAATCGCTCGCGCGCGCAAGAGGCCCGGCCCCGAAAAGAAAAACCCGGCCTGAGCGTTCCGGCCGGGTGATTTCCGCAGCGACCATCCCTATTGGGACAAGGGGTTCGACTTACGGTCTGCACCTCGACGTGGAGATCGATTCGCGGGGACTGATCTACATCGTCGACCGCTACCCCGGGTTCGACGTCCTGGAATTCAGCCGGTGACGATGTTGCCGGTGCGCCTGCCGACGTCGTCGAGATAGAGCCTCCACAGGCCGTCTTCCATCTCGGGTCCGCGCACGATCAGCGCCCCGCGCTCCCTGAAACCCTGCGACCGCGCCAGGACGCTCCCTTCGGTGGGGCCCTCGATGATGATCTGGAACCCGATTTTTTCGATCTTGCACCGGCGCAGGTCCGGGTGCTCGAAGCTGGCGATCCACTTGTGCCCGACCTTCACCGGCGCCTGAATGCCGGCCGCGCCTTCCTTCCTCATTTCCTCGACCACGTACCGGAGCGTGGCCTCGTCCGGGCTCGACAGAATGATCTTGTCGCCGGCATCGTGCACGTCGACCTTGTCCAGTATCGAGCCGGCCATGGTGCTTACTCGATCCCGGCGGCGAAGAACAAGGCCTTGGATGCCGGAGTCGCGAGATATTTCAGGAATTCTCTGGCCGCCTCCACCTCGGGCGCATCGGTCATGACACCTGCGGAATAGGCGGTGGAGCTCTGCACCTGAGCGGGGAGCGGCCCGACGAATCTCACCCCTTTCGACTCGAAGGGCTTGATCTCGGTAATGGCGGCAAATCCGATTTCAATGCCCGTTCCGCTCATGATGTGTTCTAGCACTTGCGCAGTATTGGCGTAGCGCGTGGTCTTCGGCTTCAACTGCTCGCCGATCCCCATCAGGTCGAACAGCTTTTCGAGGTGGAGCCCGGTGGCGTTCTGGCCGTACACGATCGAGTCCGCGGCGAGCAGCGACTGCTTGAAGCGCTCGAGGGAAGCGATATCGGGGTCGGGTGCGCCGTTACGTATCGCGACCCCGATCCCCACGCGTCCGATGAAGGCATTTCCTTCCGCTTCGACCTTGTTCCTTCTCAACTGATCGCTCATGAGTCCCGGCGCCGCGATCAGAACGTCCGTCGGCGGGTCTCCCAGGTTGAGCCGCCGCTCGAGTTGCTGTGCGGTGCCGTACACGATCCTCACCCGGTTGCCGGTCTCGCGCCGGTACTGATCGCCGACTTTCGCAAGGCCCGGCTCGACCGCGGCGATGCTGAGGACCCTGATATCGACCGCCCAACCGGTGGAGGAAACGACGCAAAACAGCAAGGCCGCAGCGCGTTTCATTTTTCCTCCCTCCCCGACTCGCGGTCCTAGTCGATGCCCGCCGCGACGAGCAGGGCTTTGGCTTCGGCGCTGCCGAGATAGCGCACGAAGGCTCGCGCAAGCTCGGCATTCGCCGCGGCCGTCATGGGCACAGCGGAATACGAAGTGTAGTTCTGCACCTCGGGTGGCAGAGGCCCCACGAGTTTCAGCCCCTTCTCGCGCTGGAGAAGAATTTCGGTGACCGGACCGAAGCCGATCTCCCTGCCTTTGCCTTTGAGCACGTGCTCCATCACGGCGGCGGCGTCGGGGTAGCGTGTGGTTCTCGGCTCGATCTGCTCGTAAATGCCCATCTTCTTGAAGAGATTCTCCAGGTAAATGCCGGTGGAGGCGCGGTTGAACACGATCGATTCGGCCTGCAGCACCGATCTCTTGAGCGCTTCGCTGCTCGAGATGTCCGGCACGGGCGCGCCGGGTCGCACCGCAACCCCCAGTCCGACCCGTCCCAAGGCGACGCGGTCCGCGGCGAGCTTGCCCGCTGCGGCGAATTCATCGAGCGCGGCGGGGGGCGCAATCACCACGTCGAACGCCTCGCCTCCGCCGACCCGCTTGCGAATCTCCGGGGCCGTATTGAAAGTGATATTCACGTCGTTGCCGGATTGCTTCTTGTAGGCGGCGACAGCGGCTCTCAAGCCCGGTTCGACCGCGCCGGCGCTCAGGATCTTGATCTCAGCCGCCACGGCCGCACCCGTAGCAAACGTACACAGCAGCGCGCACAGCAGCAATACCGCCAAAGTTTTCATTTCCGTTCTCCCCGAAATCGCAGCAAATTACCACAAGCTCACTCGGCGCGGGCGCCCGAGTCTTTCACCACCTTCGTCCATTTCGGAATTTCGCGCGCGATGTAATCCGCGAAATCCTGCGGCGTCCCCGGGGCGAGTTCCGCTCCCAGCGATTCGAGCCGCTCGCGCAAATCCCGCATGCCGAGCACTTTGACGATGTCGGCGTTGAGCCGCGCGATGAGAGGCGCGGGCGTGGCCGCCGGCACGACGACGCCGTGCCAGGTGGTCGCCTCGAAGCCCGGGACGCCGGCCTCGGACAGAGTCGGCAGCTCCGGCAGCGTCGCCGAACGCCGCGCCGTCGTGATCGCGAGCGCGCGCAGCCTGCCCGCCTTGAGATACGGAATCACCGAAGCCGAGGTCGCGAACATGAGCTGGGCTCGCCCGGCGATGACGTCGGTGAGCGCCGGCTGCGCGCCCTTGTAGGGAACGTGCACGATCTGAACACCCGCCATGGTCTTGAACAGCTCCCCGGCGAGGTGCGCCGCCGCGCCGCTGCCCGAGGAGGCATAGTTGAGCCCGTCCGGCTTCGCCTTGGCGAGCGCGATCAATTCCTTCACGGAGCTTGCCGGCACGTCCGGATTCACCACGAGGATGTTCGGCTGGATTGCCACCAGAGCGACCGGCGCGAAATCCTTCACGGGATCGTAGGCGAGCTTGCCGTACAGGCTCTGGTTGGTCGCCAGAATGCTGTTGTTGCCGAGAAGCCAGGTGGTGCCGTCCGGCGCGCTCTTCGCCGCGATCTCGGCCGCGATATTGCCGCCGGCTCCGGGGCGATTCTCGATCACCACCTGTTGGATCCAGAGATCGCCGAGCTTCTGGCCGAGGGCGCGCGCGAGGATATCGCTCGGCCCTCCGGGTGTGAATCCGACGATGATGCGGACGGGTCTTTCCGGCCAGGCTTGGGCGGACGCGCTTGCGGCGCAGCCAACGCCAAGACCGCAAATCAACGCGGAAAGGACGCGTCTCATGGGATTCCTCCTCGGGACATCATACCCATGTCGCGGCATGCGATGAAACGAATCGCATAAAATGGCGGACGCATCGAGACGAAAAGCATCGAGACGAAAAACTTGAAAGCAGCTTCGCAGATTTCCCCGGTCATGCAAGGCTTGAGCGCCTATATCGCTCGTGCGCTGCGCCGGCCTCTTCCGCCCGCAATCACCGAGAAGACCAAGCATCACCTGCTCGACACCATCGCCGCGATGGTCTCCGGCTCGCGGCTGCCGCCGGGGAAAAAAGCCATCTCGTTCGCGAGAACCCTCGGCGGCTCCAAAGAAGCTTGCGTCGTCGGCAGCCGCCTAGTCACCAACGCGATCAATGCGGCCCTCGCGAACGGCATGCTCGCACACGCCGACGAGACCGACGATTCGCATTCACCCTCGCAAACCCACCCGGGTTGCGGTGTCGTCGCGGCAGCGCTCGCCATGGCGGAGCGCGAGCGGCGGAACGGCACGTCGCTCCTGCGCGCCGTTGCACTCGGTTACGACGTCTGTTGCCGGCTCACCCAGTCGCTCAACGCGCTCGAGTTTCGCAACGACGGACATTCGACTCACAGTTTCGGGCCCACGTTCGGTGCGGCCGCGGCCGCGGGCGCGCTGGCGGGGCTCAATATCCGCGCGGTGCGCCACCTGCTCTCCTATGCCGCGCAGCAGACCTCAGGCGTCTCCTGCTGGATGCGCGACGAGGATCACATCGAGAAAGCCTTCGACTTCGGCGGCATGCCCGCGCGCAACGGCGTGGCTGCGGCGACGATGGTCGCGCACGGGCTCACCGGCGTCGAAGACGTTTTCGCAGGCGAGCGCAACTTCTTCGTCGCCTACGGCCGCGCGCCGGATGCGGACGAGCTCACGAGGCAACTCGGCGAACGCTACGAGATCATGAACGCCGACATCAAGCGCTGGGCGGTCGGCTCGCCGATCCAGGCGCCTCTGGACTCGCTGCTGGAATTGATCCGCGCGCACGGTGTGCGCGCCGACGAGGTTGAGCGGCTCGTGGTACGCGTCGGGTCTCCAGGCGCGAACACCACCGACAACCGCAACATGCCCGACATCTGCATGCAACACCTGTGCGCCGTGATGCTCCTGGACGGCACGGTAAGTTTCCGCTCCTCCCACGACGAGAAGCGCATGCGCGACCGCAAGCTGCTCGAGCTGCGCGCCCGCATCGAGCTTAAGAGCGACGAGGCGCTGACCCGCGCGATGCCGCGCCGGGAAGGAATCGTCGAAATCAGGTTGAAGGACGGACGCGAGCTCGCGCACCATACCCGAGCTGTCCGGGGAACGCCCGGGAATCCCATGACGCGCGCAGAGGTCGAGGCGAAGAGTCTCGACCTCATGGTCCCCGTCCTCGGGCGCACACGCTCGCGCAAGCTCTGCGACGCCGTCTGGAGCGCGGAAGAGATCCGCGACGTCCGGAACCTCAGGGCGCTGCTGTGCGCCTGATATGACCGCGTCCGCCGGGATTCCTTCCGTCGCAGAACGGCTCGTCGACAGGGTTTCGGCCTTGTCGCCGGATCGATTGCCCGCCGAG
Source organism: Burkholderiales bacterium (assembly GCA_036522335.1). Classification (GTDB taxonomy): domain Bacteria; phylum Pseudomonadota; class Gammaproteobacteria; order Burkholderiales; family SG8-39; genus VBDM01. The sequence continues at coordinate 839 of DATDGA010000077.1, read as the reverse complement.
GTTCGAACCCGCTGCGAAGACCTGCTTCTGGATGTGGCCGGCCTGTGCGTCGCCGCGCGCTCAAGCGACTACGTCCGGGCGCTCTTGGCGAGCGTCGATGGCGGCGGCCCCTGCACGGCGATCGGCCATGCGGGCGGTCTGCGGGCGGAAGACGCCGCGATGATCAACGGCACGGCCGCTCACGGCGAGGATTTCGACGATACGTTCGAGGGAGGTCCGGTACACTCGGGCGCGGTGATAGTGCCGGCGGTGCTGGCCGCGTGCGAGCGGTTCGAGCGCGATGGACGCGCGGCGCTTCTCGGAATCGCAATCGGCGTCGAGACGATGTGCCGGCTGAGCCTGGTCGCGCCCAAGCTGATTCACAAGGCGGGCTTTCATCCGACGAGCGTGCTGGGCGCGCTGGCGGCGACATTGGCCGTGTCGGCCACGCTGGGCTCGGACAGAAAGCAAACGGTCGACGCGCTCGGAATCGCGGGCAGCATGGCCGGCGGACTCATCGAATATCTCGCCGAAGGCGCCTGGACCAAGCGCCTGCATGCGGGCTGGGCGGCGCGAATCGGTCTTCATGCGGCGCGCATCGGACGCGAAGGATTCCTCGGGCCGCGCACGGTGCTCGAGGGCACGCACGGATTCTTCTTCGGTTTCGCCCATACGACGGAAGGCGATTTCGAAGCGCTCACCCGCGACTTTGGCAGCCAGTGGCTCATGAACGGGATCACCTTCAAGCCTTACGCGACGGGCACAATGAACCAGCCCTACATCGATTGCGCCCTGCGGCTCGCAAGAAAGGGCTTCACCGCGGAAGACGTCGCCGAAGTGCTGTGCGAAACCGCGGAAGG
>DATDGA010000076.1:0-3402 GCA_036522335.1 Burkholderiales bacterium | reverse complement strand
CGGTGCCGCCCGATCCCGACTGGATGTCCATGAAACAGTTATTCGGGTCCAGCGGATCGGAGAACATGCGGCGGAACTCGAGATCGCCGACCTCCTTTTCCAGCCTGGCGACGTCGGCGGCGACGCTGGCGAGGGTCGGGTCGTCGTTCTCCGCGCGCGCCATGTCGAAGAGCTCGCGCGAATCGCGCAAGGACGAGGCGATCGAGGCGAGCCCGCTGACGGTCGCGGCCAGCGACTTCTTCTCCCTGCCGAGGTCCTGGGCGCGCTTCGGGTCGCTCCAGACCTTGGAATCGGTCAGGAGCGATTCGACTTCCGTCAGGCGTTTCTCTTTGCCTTCGAAGTCAAAGATACCTCCGCAGCTCTGCCGACCGCTTGTCCAGGTCCGAGAGCGCCGAGGCGATTTGATTGATGCGTTCTGCTTCCATTGGGCTTCTCTGCGAAACGCGCATTATAGGGTACGGCGTTTTACTTTATACGGCTCGATGGAAAACTCTCGTCGATCTTGTCCTCGAAAAAACTCGTCGGCGACGGCGCTACCATAAACTGGCGGTGCACCTCGGGAGAGACGCCGCGGTACTGGATCAGCTTGCCGTCGCTGAATTCGACTTCCAGAAGTTGCGACTTGGGGTCGTAGCCGACCGCGCGGATCTTGCTCGAGTTGACGCGCTTGCGTTCCATATGGTTTACGTCAAATCGTCGCGAGCCGAGCTGAATCGAGGGTGGTGCCGTTGGATAGTAGCCGAACAGCGCGGGGCGCGCGCGACCTCCGTGGAATCCAAACCACGCTGTGCTGGTAGTATCGCCGAATGTCGCTCACAATCCGGCTACTAGGATCGCCGCGCATCGAGCGGGATGGAGAATCGGTCGCTGGACCGCGAGGCAACAAGGCGTGGGCGCTCCTCGCGTACCTGCTTCTCTCCCGCCAGCCGCCCAGTCGCCGAAAGCTCGCCGACCTCCTCTTCACCGACGCCGACGATCCGCTCGGCGCCCTGCGATGGAGCCTCGCCCAGATCCGGCGAGCGCTCCGACAGCCCGGCGCCTTGCGCGGCGATCCCGTGGAGCTGGCGCTCGAGCCAGGCATCGAGGTGGATCTCCGGCGTGTGCGTTCCACCGCGCTGCCGGAGGCGGATGATCTCGATCACTTTACGGGCGAGCTGCTCGAGGGACTGAGCTTCGGCGCGAGCTCGGCGTTCGAGGCCTGGCTCACGGTCGAGCGCTGTCGCTTCGCCGCGGCCGCGCAGGCGCTGCTGCTGGAGCGGGCGCAAGCGGAACTCGGCGCTGGACATCCAGCGACCGCGGCTCGCCTGGCCACGTGTCTTCTGGAACTCAATCCGCTGGAGGAGGTCCATCACGAGATCCTCGTGCGAAGCCTGGTCGCGGGCGGCGACAACGACGCGGCTCTCGCCCGGGTAGAAGCCTGCGAGAAACTTCTGCGACGCGATCTCGGCTCGGCGACGATCTCCCGACTCCGGGAGATCGTCTGCGCCGCCGGGGGCGACCGGTCCACCGCGGTCGGCGGCATGGCTGCTGCGCGCGGGCAGCTCGACGCTGGGAAGGCCGCGATCGGAGCGGGGGCAATCGACGTGGGGCTCGAATCCCTTCGCCGCGCGTGTGCTGCGGCCGAGAGCTGTGGCGACGATTACTTGCACGCGCGCGCACGGCTTTCTCTTGGGAGTGCCCTCGTTCACGCGATGCGCGCTTATGGAGAAGCAGCGGTGGCGCTGCACAAGGCGATCGAGGTGGCGCGCAGGATCGGCGCGAACGCGATCGCTGCAACCGCCCATCGCGAGCTGGGTTTCGTGGACGTACAGGCAGGCCGGCGAGAGCGTGCGGACGCGTGGCTCGCGCAGGCCGCCGAGGATGCCGCGGGCTGGGATGAGGAGCTGGCATCGATCGCGGCCGTCCGCGGGATGAACCTCTCCGACGCCGCCAGCTATGAAGAAGCGCTTGAGTCCTTCGAGGAATCGATCGAGCGCGCAGGGCGCTGCGAGCACCGCCGCCAAATCGCCTTCTCTCTGGCCCTCACCGGGCGCGTGCACGTGCTGACCGGGCGCCACCGGCAGGCGCGCGAGGCCCTGGAACGTTCGCTCGAGCTCGTGGAGGAGGAGAAGTGGATCGCGTTCTTGCCCTTCCCGGAGGCAATGCTCGCGCATGTCGATCTTCGGGAAAGGCGCGTCGAGCAAGCAGGCGCGGCGCTTGAGCATGCCTTCACCATCGCGTGCCAGATCGCCGATCCCTGCTGGGAGGGCATCGCTTGCCGAGGACTAGGTCTGGTCGAGGCTGCGCGAGGAAGGAGCCCGCAGGCTCTTGCCTGGCTCATGGATGGGCGCGCCCGCTGCACCCGTATCGCGCATCCGTACCAGTGGATCCATGGCTGGGTTCTCGAGGGGATGTGCTCCATCGGTCATCGCGACGAGCGCGTGGGGGGCTGGATCGAAGAGCTCGAATCGCTCGCGTCGCGCACCGGCATGCGCGAGCTCCTGTTCCGCGCCTATGTGCACCGTGCCCGCCGAGGTGACGCGCGGGCTCGCGCTGCTGCACGTCTCCTCGGTCCGGAGATCGACAACCCGAGCGTCTGGGCGGACGAGGGCACGTGAGCGCGAGGCGCTTGCTTTGTTCGTCACACGTCCGATCACACGGTCCTCTGTCATGGTGGGCGCAGCCATTCAAGGCTGACAAGGAGGATCGAATGTCGCTTTATGACGAGATCGGTGGCGAGGCGTCGATCGATGCCGCGCTGGACAAGTTCTACCCGAAGATCCTGGGAGATGCGCGCGTGAGCTTCCTCTTCGAAGGGATCGATATGGCGCGGCTCAAGAAGCATGCGCGCGCTTTTCTCACGATGGCTTTCGGCGGGCCGAACCACTACGAAGGTCGCGATCTTCGCGCCGCGCATACGCGGGCGAGAGGTCAGGGCTTGAATGAACCGCTCTTCGAGGTTTTCATGGGCCACTTCCGCTCGACTCTACAGGAACTCGGCGTCCCGCAGCCGAAGATCAGCGAGATCCTGTCGATCGCCGAGGGCGGCCGCAACGACGTGCTGAATCGCTAACCATCAACAAGGAGGGAGAGAAACATGCCGCGATACATCATCCAGCGAAATCTAGGCAAGGTCACGCTGCAGCAGGTCGAAGCCGCCGCACGCAAGTCGAAGCAGGTACGCGAAGCGAACTTCCCCGACATCACGTGGGAGCATTCGCACGTCGTGCAGACCCAGGACGGCATGAGGACCTACTGCGTCTATTCGGGCCCCAGCGTTGCGCGAGTCAAGGCGCACGCCGCTGCCGCCGGTCTGCCGGCGGACGAGGTATTCGATCTCGTCATGGACGTGGATCCCGCCAATCTCTGACGGTCCGCCCTACAATCGCGCCACGGTCACCCGGTCGGCGTCCTGGGCTGACA